>WFTO01000241.1 GCA_015485435.1 Anaerolineae bacterium
CGCCCACACCGCGCGACATTGCTGCAAAATCCACAGTCCCATGACATTTTTCAGCAGTCGATACGTCCCAAAAACGCCTCCTTCATTGGTGACATTGGCCGCCAACGCGGTTTCATCAATCACCGGATGGCTCATTTCCAATCCCACCAGGCTCCAGGTTCCGCTGCTGATGTAGGCGAAATCGGGATTCGTTGCGGGGATGGCCGCTACAGCGCTTCCGGTGTCATGACAGGCCGGCGCAATCACCTGGATCCCTTCATATTCGCCCAGCACGGTTCCCGGCTCCACCATGTCCGGGAAAATATGCGTGGGAATGCCCAACTGCGCGAGCATCTCTTCGGCCCATTGCCTCTTACGCACATCGAACATTTGCGTTGTGGTGGCGTTGGTGAACTCATTGGTTTTACGACCCGTCAGCCAATAGTTCAAGAGATCGGGGATGGTGAGAAAGGTCGAGGCCAGGCGCAACTGAGGCGAGCCGCGCTTGACCAGACTACACATTTGATAGAGGGTGTTGATCGGCATAAATTGGATGCCGGTTTGGGCGAAAATCGCCTCGCGACTCACGCGCTGGAAAGCCCATTCCATCATGCCCTCGGTGCGCGCGTCGCGATAATGCACCGGATTGCCCAACAATTCGCCTTGTTCATCCAACAAAGCGAAATCCACGCCCCACGTATCCACCCCCAGGCTGACGGGACGACGCTCTTTGCCCTTATCGACGCCCGCTTGAACCTCTCGCCACAGAGCGAGTATATCCCAGTATAATGTTTGGCGCACTCGCACCGCCGCGTTGGAAAAACGATGCAATTCCTCCATGGAAAGACGCCGACCATCCCACGAGACGGCCATGACGCGCCCGGATTCTGCTCCAAGGTCAATGGCAAGGACGGTTTTCACCATCGTTCGTAATCTTCGCTGTGCCGACGGTATTCGATGAATGGTTCGTTCAGAAGTTTGTGTTCGAGGATGATGTCGCTGGCTTCCTCCAAAGTGGAAAGCCAATGATAAGCTTCTTCCAGGGTCTGGCCGATGGAGAACGAACCATGCCCGCGCTGGACAATGATTTTATATTCCCGCAAGGCTTCAGAGACGACCTGGGCCATTTGTTGCGTGCCTGAAGCCAGCTCCACAGAGACCACCGGAACCTTGCGTAGAAGATAGGAGCCTTCGTTGTCGATGGGGATGATCTCGTCGCGACTCAGGCTGAGGGTGATGGCCGTGCGCGGGTGAGCGTGGATGATAGCCAGGGCCGAGGTCTTGAGATAGATGGCTCGATGCACGATAAGTTCGGTGCTGGCGCGGGTGATGCCGCTGTCTTTGCCATACAGACTGGTCACCACCAGATCAGAGGGCTTGAGTCGCCCCAATTGGGCGCCGCGGCGTTTGATAATGATTTTGTCGCCCACGCGCACGCTCATATTGCCGCCATGAGAGCTTGTGAGACCGGAAACGAAGATGTCGCGTCCGATATCGCGAAACTCCTCATAGAGTCGTTGGTCGATTTCCATGAATGTTATCCTGATGACGTTGGTTGCTGCGTTTTATTTTCAAATCAGTCGCCACGGTCGGCCGGCCGCCGGTACGGATGAAAATGACGCTAAAGGGAACACAGAGGGAACACAGAGTTTCGCAGAGAAGACACAGAGGGCGCAGAGGAGGAGTAGGAAGCAAGAAGCAAGGAGCAAGTGAACCTGCGACCTGCGACTTGCCACCTGCGACCTGCCTATTTTCAAACCAGAGCATCCAGGCCCAGTTCGGCCAGTTTTTCTGGGCGGGGAACGCCATGTTCATCCCAGCCGCGATAGGCGTAGTATTCTTGCAACATAGGTTTGAGATTGACGACAAAGCCTTTGCTTGGGCCGTCGGCCACCGGCTCCTCCAACAGACGCGGGGGAAGCGTGTCATCGGCCACGGTGAAGCCTTCCCGCAGATTATACAACCGTTCCAGATTCCACACACGTTCGCCGATCTGCATAAGTTCATCCGCGGTGAAATGCTCGCCTGTAACCGCATTGAGCATGCGGGCGAAAAATTCTTCGTTGACGGCCAAATGGACGAATTTGCATAATACCAAACTATCCACCACGGCCGCGGCGTTTTGATGCACGGCCACGATGCCTCCTTTGCCTTGGGTCGCGAAGCGATCGATGAGTCGGGGCAAAGCCAACACCTCGGGGCCGAGCATGTTGCCGCGCATGTGGCATCCACCACGGTTCGAGGTGGCGTAAAGC
>WFTO01000242.1 GCA_015485435.1 Anaerolineae bacterium
GTGGGGGTGCTGGCGGGCGTGGCGCCACAGGCAGTCAAAACCAACGCAAGCATCAATATGAGGAGGGGGATGAAACGCGTTCGGGTAACCATGTCTACATTAGACCTTGATGGAAATGCTTTTTCACCACAGAGACATGCTTGGATCAGTAATTTTTCAGAGCGGGCACAGGAAAAAATCTTGAAAACGCCTGATTTTTCGTCCCTGTGCGTTGGGCGTCTCTGTGGGAATGTTTATGGTTGATGCGTAGTCTGATTGCTTCTTGTCGATAAGCCTATTGTAACGCTTTCGGAATCATTCGGAAAATACCTGAAGAATTCGCGAAGGCTACGACCAACACACATGGTGATTCGGCCCGGTAGCATACCCGCCCCCGACGGATGCGTTTCAATTTTGGGGCACTTTGTCCCATGATACAGGTCGAGTGAACTCGGGCTCTTTGGCCGCTTCGCGCCGACGGTCGCCCTACGCCGTCCCATTAGCGGTCGTCGTAGGGCGTCTCTTGGCCGCAGGCCTAAAGGGTCCGACTTGAGTCGACTAGAGGGCGACGAAAACGCGCCCCGAACCCCGTTTGCTTCCCGATTTCCTTTCGTGCGATAATCTCATTCACCGCCATCCACAATTCGATCGCCCAAACGGAGCCTTCACGAATGCCCACCATCAAAAACACACGCCTTGTCTATTCCACGGACCCCGACACCGCAGTGGAAAAGCCTGCACGATCTCGCAAAGGAAAAACATCGCGACGCCAAAAAACAAGGTCCTCCCCTTCTCTTCCGAAAGATGGCATCATTCGCGTCTTCATTGAACGCAAAGGGCGGAAAGGCAAAGCAGTCTCCATTGTGCGCGGCGTTCTCGGCGATCTGGCTGCGAAAAAACAGCTACTAAAGCAATTGAAGAAGCAACTTGGCGCCGGAGGTGCGTTGAAGGGCGAGGACATCGAGATCCAAGGGGATCACCGAGAGCGGATCATCCACTTTTTGACCAAGCAAGGTTACCAGGCCAAAAAAGCCGGAGGTTGACCATGCGCTGGACGTTTTTTCTGATCCTGGCGCTGGCGGGGGCAGGAGCATTGCTGTATCTCTGGCCCGTCCCACAAAAGGATTTTGCCGCCATGGCCGTCAACGTCGACCCCAACGTCACCGCATCCCTCATCAATTTTCGCCAGACCCACCCGCTCAAAAGCATCGAAAACCATGGCGAGACCTGGCACTATGTGGTCGATGGCCATGGAGACGAAACGATTCTCTTTTTACATGGCATGACCGGGGCCTATGACATTTGGTGGCAACAAATGGAAGCGCTTGCGCCAGCATATCGAGTCATCAGCGTAACGTATCCTCCCGTCGACACGCTGAAAGGCTTAAGCGACGGCGTAATCGCTGTGATGGATGCCGAAGGCGTGCAACAGGTCAATGTGGTGGGCACTTCCCTTGGGGGCTATCTGACCCAATATCTCCTGGCCACGCACCCGCAACGATTCAAGCGCGCCGTCTTCGCCAACACATTCCCGCCGAACGATTATTACAAGCAAAAAAATGCAACGCTGATTCGTTTATTGCCCCTTCTGCCCTCCTGGCTGGTGATGCAGTCTTTCCGTCGAAACATTCAGCAAAGCATTTATCCCGCCTCAGGATACTCGGAACTGGTGCTTGCCTATTTATTGGAACAGACTTATGGCAGAATGAGCAAAGCGCAGGTGGCCGCGAGGGCCAAAGCGGTCCTCGAAGACTTCTCGCCACCCGACCCCGAGGCCCTGGGAGTGCCAGTCCTCATCATCGAAGCGAATAACGATCCCCTGGTGCCAGCCGAACTTCGGGCGCAACTCAAGGAGACGTATCCCTCGGCCAACATTCACACCCTTTCTGGCGTAGGCCATTTTCCCTATCTCAACGCGCCCGACGATTACACCGCCATCTTGAGAGCGTTCCTGGCAAAATAAACCAGCTACGAAGCCTCGGCAGTCTGCGAAAGAGGCTCAATGATGATGTCATCAAAGGGTTTCGGCTGCGCCACCCGCACCTGCTGTTGTTTGATCAGCTCCAACACCGCCAAAAACGTGATGATAATTTCCATACGGCTGCGCGCCTGCCGCAACACCTGTTTAAAGCGAAGGGATTTGCCCGATTTGAGCCTGGCGCTAAGGTCCTCGATCTTTTCCTCGATCGTCACCTCCAAGGCGGCAATATGGTGGAGCGGCGGTTGAGGTGGATTCATCTCTTCCAACACGTTGTACAGCGCCTCTAACAGGGCGTCTACGCTGAGGCCATCGGGATCAAGGCGTTTTTCTAACGTGGGCGGCGCGGCCAGTCGCACGTAAGTTCGCATCCCCCGAGCCTCCAACTCCTTCAAGAATGCGGCCTTGGCTTTGAACAGCTTATATTCTCGCAGTTGACGTGCCAGCGCCTCTCCCGGATCCTCCTCCTCTTCCTCATCTTCTGGCTCCACGCGGGGTAACAGGGCTGCAGATTTGATGTAGAGCAATCGGGCAGCCATGACCAGAAACTCAGCGATATCATCGGGACGCAGCTGCTCCAGCTCCGCCATGTATTCCAGATATTGTTGGGTAACCTTCGATAGGCTGATGGCTGTAATGGGCAGTTCCTCCCGCTCGATCAAATGGAGCAGCAGATCCATCGGCCCCTCAAAGGCTTCCAGGTGGATGATATAATTTTCGTTAGATTTGAGCTTGAATGATGAAGGCATAAGACGCTAAGCAGGAAAGGTGAAAATACAGGTTGGATTATACGCTCCTATAAAGCAATGTGCAATTCCCGTGGCGTTATTCGGGATGAACATGTGATGAAGGGGGACAATTATGCTATACTGAACACGTCATACAGCGTGCTAAGACGTCATGTCTGATACTCCCAAGTCAGGAGTTATCAGGCGGGCGCTTTTATTGCGCCGTTACACGCTTTGGCACAAAAAAATCATCCCAAATTCACGTTCACTAGTCTTTTCAATGGTTTTTTCATGCATTGTTGATTGTATCTGGAGGACACATGGCTTTCAATCTTCGCAACCGCAGTTTCCTGAAACTGCTCGACTTTACCCCCAAAGAAATTTCGTTTCTTTTAAAGCTCTCCGCTGACTTGAAAGCCGCTAAATATGGCGGGTATGAACAGCCGCGCTTGAGGGGCAAGAACATTGCGTTGATTTTCGAAAAAAGCTCGACTCGCACCCGCACAGCCTTTGAGGTGGCGGCCTACGATCAGGGCGCACACGTCACATATCTGGGCCCGACCGGCTCTCATATCGGCAAGAAAGAGACAATGAAAGACACAGCCCGCGTCCTGGGACGGATGTATGATGGCATCGAATATCGGGGTTTCGCTCAAGCAACAGTAGAGATTTTGGCCCAATACGCGGGCGTGCCAGTTTGGAATGGGCTCACCAACGAATTCCATCCGACCCAAATCCTGGCAGACTTGTTGACCATGCAGGAGCACAACCCAAAGCCATTGAACGAGATCGCCTTCTGTTATCTGGGTGATGCGGCCAACAATATGGGAAACTCTTTAATGGTGGGTGGCGTAAAAATGGGCATGGACGTGCGTTTATGCGCCCCCAAGCATTTATGGCCAAACGACTCATTGGTCCAAACCTGCCGGAAGATCGCCGCGCACACCGGCGCACGTCTCACGCTCACAGAAGACGTCGCGGCAGGAGTCGCCGGGGTGGACTTCCTTTACACCGATGTCTGGGTTTCGATGGGCGAGCCCGATTCGGTCTGGGCGGAACGCATTGAATTGTTGCTGCCCTATCAAGTCAATGCCGATGTATTAGACATGACAGGCAATCCCCAGGTCAAATTTATGCACTGCCTGCCATCATTCCATAACACCGACACTGAAGTTGGGCAAGAGATCTTCGAAAAATTCGGGATCGACGCCATGGAAGTGACCGATGAGGTCTTCGAATCAGAGGCCTCCATTGTCTTCGATCAAGCAGAAAACCGCATGCACACCATCAAAGCCATTATGGTGGCCACTTTGGGCGATTAATCCGCCTTGTCTGACATACCCCAGAAAACTCTCTGCCGGGCGCAAAATCGCCGCCAAGGCCATATTCTTCTGCGTCCGGCCTCCTTATAGCCATCTTGATTTTTGGGAGAAACCATGCCCTCTGACAGCAAGAGACCCGTGATATTGTCGCTTTTTGCCGGCACGCGCTACCTGATCATCATCCCCATCACCGGCCTTGTGCTGGCCGCGGCCATACTGTTTGTTGTCGGCGGCTATGGTCTGATCAAACTGGTCTTCACCCAGGTTCTGACATTCCTGGGCATACAAAAAGCGCATGAAGTCACCACACCCATTTACGTGGAATTGGTGGAATACATCCATACATTCCTCATCGGCACGGTACTTTTCATTACAGCTGTTGGTTTCTTTCAATTATTTATCAAAGCCATCGACTTACCAGGTTGGCTTCGCATCAAAAACACAGAGGAGCTTGAAACTAATTTGATCGGAGTCACCGTGGTGGTTTTAGCGGTGAATTTTATGGCCATGGCCTTCAAAAAACCAAGTGATTTTATCCTGGAATATGGCGCAGGGATCGCACTTCTCATTGTGGCTCTGTCAGTATTCATGGGGATACGGGCGTGGTCCCACAAATTGGCCTGCGACGAGCATGATCATCAAGACGATCAACATGACGCCATGGAAACCGCTGCCGATGGATAAAACATACATGGCCACGAGGGGCTGTCTTGACTGCCGTCCTCGTGGCCATTGTATCGTGTGACGATGACAAAGGTTATTCGAGAATTTCTTTGATCTTGGTGACAATGCCCTCTAGGGGTTCAACCTTGGGACCAGCAGCAATCACCTCTTCCGAAACCTGATCCTGGAACTGTTTGAAGTTCTCTTTGAACATAATGGCGAGTTTCCGCGCCTGATAGTCATAGGCCTCTTTGTCGGTCCAGGTGTTGCGAGGATTGAGCACCTCATCTGGAACATTGGGAACATGCTTGGGGATGAGGACGCCAAATATCGGATGAGGTTCTGTTTCTACATTGTCCAGCGCACCAGAAAGAGCGGCTTCGATCATAGCCCGGGTATACTTAATGGGCATGCGATGACCGATGCCATAGGGGCCGCCCGTCCACCCGGTATTCACCAGCCATACATTCGCTCCATATTTTTCGATGCGGTCGCCCAACATGCGAGCATACACAAAGGGGTGGCGGGGCAGGAAGGGCGCCCCGAAACAGGCGCTGAAAGTCGCTTGAGGCTCCGTGACGCCACGCTCCGTGCCTGCGACCTTGGCAGTATACCCACTGATAAAGTGGTACATGGCCTGTTCGGGCGTAAGCTTAGAGATTGGAGGAAGCACGCCAAAGGCGTCCGCGGTCAGGAAGAAGACATTCCTGGGATGCCCCCCCAGACCATCAGGCGCTGAATTGGGAATATGGACAAGGGGATAGGATGCACGCGTGTTTTCCGTCCATCGGGCATCATTCAAATCAACCCGACGCGTAAAAGCGTCATATGCCACATTTTCTAGAATGGTGCCAAATTTTTCCGTAGTGGCGTAGATCTCCGGCTCCGCCTCTGCAGAGAGCCGAATCACCTTGGCGTAACAACCACCCTCGAAATTAAAAACCCCTTTCTCGCTCCATCCATGCTCATCATCACCGATCAAAATCCGCTGCGGGTCCGCGCTCAAGGTCGTCTTGCCGGTGCCAGAAAGCCCAAAGAAAATCGCCGTATCTTCAGGCCCGTCACCCATATTCGCAGAGCAGTGCATCGGAAGCACGCCGCGGTCTGGCATGAGATAATTCATCACTGAAAAAATGGACTTTTTAATTTCACCGCCATAAGAAGTGCCACCGATCAAAATAAGGCCCTTGGCGAAATTGATGATGATAAACGCGGAGGAATTGGTGCCATGCTCTTCGGGAATGCTGGTGAAGGAAGGCGCATGAATGACCGTGAAGTCAGGGACGAAATTCGCCAGAACATCAGGATCACGCTCCAAAATAAACATGTTACGGGCAAAGAAGTTATGCCAGGCCGTTTCCGTAATCACCCGCACCTTTAGCCGATAGTCGGGATCTGCGCCGGCATACACATCCTGAACGAACAGCTGACTTCCCTCAAGATAGGTCATCATGTCCTTGTGGAGCTTGTTGAAATGCTCCTCGGAAATGGGCCGGTTGATGTCTCCCCACCAGATGTTTTTACTGTTCATGGACTCTTTGACAATGAAGCGGTCATTGGGGGAGCGCCCGGTATATTGGCCCGTACGGACCACCAGAGGGCCTCGATGGACGGTGACCCCTTCACGATTACGCACGGCAATATCGTGCAAAGCGGCCGTTGGCAGATTCCACCATACGGCCCATAAATTATGCAGGCCGTGATGTTCCAAGCCATAATGGCTGGCGGCATAGCCAAATTGATGAACGTTTTTCACTTTGAAACTCCTTTGTGCGGGTTTAGAAAGGATTTTTTACAGACAGAGAAAGGCAACACCAGGTTACCAAATCTCAATTTCATAAGCAGCGATGACGCAATCAAGACGCCAGGACGCCAGATCATCAACTGCTTTTTCCAACAATCCGTGAGCATAACTGCTGCTATTGGCGACGGTCACCAACATGATGGTGGCCCGATGTCTTTCGTCTAACGAGTCCACCTCGGCGACGGCGAGGTTGTATCGATTGCGCAGACGCGCGATCACCGATTTCACCACCCGGCGCTTGTCTTTCAATGACTGACTTGCCGGGATGTCCAGTTCAACCAGGGCGGAACCGATAGGCATGGCTCAGGTTCGGAGATGATGAGGAATTAAGCTTGCAGTGGGGACCGCGTGAAGCGCATGGTCCAGTCCGGAGACGCGTATTTGGATTGCTCGATCTCCTGGGCCATGGCCAATTCCTCTGGGGTCAAATCATCCTCTGTAAAGTCCAAGCCCAAGGCCGAGTTGAGGCCGTCGACGATGGCTGTTGCCGCCTCCCAGAACGAAACGCGCCGCCCCAGAGCCGCCTCCAACGTGGTGGCTCTGCCCGCCAAATGGGTGCGGAAGGCCTGACGCGCCCCTTCATCGGTAAAAGTCATCACCTCAACCAGGCGGGTGACATCACCAAACAAGGGTAACGACCCATGCTGAAGCACGAACCCTGACGCGCGTCGTTGCGCTGAACCAATGATCTTCTTACCCTGCACACTGATCTCATAGGCGCTGGGAACTTCAAAACAGGCGGCGCTTACATCTCTTGCCCGCGCTGATGGCGGTGCTTTCACGGCCTCCAACCCCAATCGTTGTAAGCCTAGAAGCAATCCTTCGCTAAGACGTCGATACACATCCAACACCGGACCCTGAAGGAGTGGGTGATCAACAGGGCCAGCAATGCTATAGGTCAACTCATCGGTATGTAAAATAGCTCTGCCCCCCGTTGGCCGTCGCACAACGCCCCAACCACGCCTCCTCACCTCATCCAAATCGATCTCATCCACCGGCTGATGTCGGCCCAAAGACACTGTCGGAGGGTTCCAGCGATAAAACCGAAGGGTAGGGGGCGTTGCGCCTCGGGCAGATAGAAGGGCGATGGTTTCATCCACCGCCATATTCCAAGAGCCAGGCGCAGCTTCGGTGATTATCAAACGCCAGGTTTGCGAACTATTCATATTCTCTCCATGCATCAAGGAGTGCCATTTCATTATATCGAGTTATCACCCTTCATGCCTAATCTGAATCCAAGATTGACGCTCCTCATCCCAATTTTGCGCGATCCACACTTCTATTTTGCCAAAATGCCTGATCCTACCTATAATTGAAGTCCACATCGCCACTCTTTTTCTATTCATTTCATCTCACGGAGGCTGTTCATGGGTAAAGGTGATAAACGCACCCGCCGCGGCAAAATCTGGAAAGGGACTTATGGCAAGTATCGCCCCAATCCCAAGAAGCTGCGTAAAATGAAAGAACAGAAAGCAGAGAGCAAGTAAGAAACAGGACCTCGGCCAGTGACCGGGGTCTTGTTATTTGGGTGGCAAGCCATGTGTGGGGAGGGCCAGGGCAATGGCAATCGTATGTTAAGTGAACAAGGCGCTTGAGTTCTTTTTTGGTGGTAAGAAAAAGCGCTTCAACTCCCTCTAGATAGCACATCAACCTATCAAATCCGCGACGCCAGAGATGGCCGACACCCTCTCGGCGGCACACACCCAAGGAGACTACCCTCATGTCGAACAAGATTTTGGTGATCATCAGCACTGCCGACGAAGGCAAAGCTCTGACAGGGATTCTGTATGCCACCAACACGCTGAAAAATGGTTGGCTCGATGATGTCAAACTCATTCTTTTTGGCCCTGCTGAAGACCTGGCCCTGCACAGTGAAGCCGTGCAGGAAGCGCTGAAGGGGTTTCTCGAGCTCGACCAAGGCGTCATGGTCTGCAAATTCGTGGCCGACAAGGCGAACCTTAGCGATAGATTGGCGCATTTAGGGCTAAACGTCGATTACGTAGGCGCGCCGATCGGGCAGTGGATTCGCGAGGGCTATGTGCCAATGGTTTGGTAGACCACTGCTTATGTCATCAACCGTTGCAAAGCGTTCGTCAGAACCGAGACCGAACGCGCCCATTCTGCGACCTCGATATGTTCATGGGGCGTGTGATCCAACGC
>WFTO01000243.1 GCA_015485435.1 Anaerolineae bacterium
CTCTTTTTGTTTTGTTCATCATGAATCCTCCTGCCCTTCTTCAGTGGCGCCATTTTCTTTGTTGCGGACTTTGTTAGCGACCAGGTGAGAGCCAATGCCGGCTACGGTTCCAACGGCTGCTGCGCCGGCCCATGTCTCAACATCTACACCGAAAGCTGTGCGGATTTTGTTTTCGGCGATGTGCGGGCGCATGTCGGTGTGGCATGATTCGCATTCCATGTAACCCCGGGTGAAGTCGCCTTCTTCGTAGTCAGTGCCCTTTTCGTGGCATGTGCGGCATTCTGTTGTGCTCTGGGTTAGTGACAAGGAGGCGACTTCGTCCAATTTGCCGTTGAGTTGGGCGTTCAGGAAGGAGACAGCCATGGCGGCAACGTCGCCGGTCAGTCGCCCACAGCGTTCTGATCGTTCTGATGAGCCGCTAGCATAACCGGAGGCGACGCACCATCGGCTGACGCTGACATGACAAAGGACGGAATTGGCGACGCTTTGGGGGAGAGATTTATCGGATTTATATTTGGGGACAAGGAATTGGTGGTTTACAGCGTATTCGTTGCTGATTTCGCTGGGGAAGGGAGTTTTTTCGTACCAGCGCAGAAGTTTGCGAGAGACGTCCAGGACGACCTCTTTTTCGACTGCGTAATTGATGGCGGAACATGCGCCGTTGGGCGCGCCGCACAGGCTGGCAAAACCGCCAACGCCGCCTTCGCCATAGAGCATGGGTACCATGAGGCTTTTCTTTTCAGCAACGGCAGTCTTGACTTCTTCGATGGAGGGTAGCGGTAGGAGGGTATAAGGGTAGCCGATTTTCTCTCGAAGCGCGGTCATTATGGCCCAAAAGGCACCGCCAGAGCATGCAAAGGCGTAGTAGCCGAGATGTCCAAGTTTGCGTACATATTCGGGATCTAATTCTTCGTATCCCCAGGGCAGTGGAGGCACTTCATCCGCCTGGCGAGATTGGGTTTCCTCAGGGGCTGCTAAGGCAACGTTGGCTCCTCCTAAGAGCATGACGCCGGAAACAGCAAGGGTGCTTTTTAGAAAATCTCGTCGATCCATCTTATCCTCCTAGTGAGAAATCGGAATGAATAAAAGCAGGGTGCAAAGGATTGGTGGTGGAAAGAGTCTCCTGAAGGAATATGTAAGTTTTTATATATTCCACTTTCGTTATATCCTGAAATTTAGTTCGATGCTATGATTAAAATCATAAATGAAAAATGATAATCATTTTTTATCGGAGACGTCTGGTGGTTTGTAGGTCGGATGTGGTTTTTGTTGGTTTTCCGGGCATTGGTTATACTCGATGTATCATGACGACTGTTGCGGTTATCGGCTCAATTGTTATGGATATCGTTGTGCAGACTCCTCGGATTCCGGAGAGTGGTGAGAATCTGCATGCTCGATTGGTGCAGCCTTTTACAGGGGGGAAGGCCGCCAATGCCGCGGTTGCGTTTGTGCGGTTGGGAGGAGAAAGTTTTTTGGTTTCAAATGTGGGGCGGGATGCTTTCGGCGATATGGCTTTAGCAACGTTGGAGCATGAAGGAATCGAGCTGTCCGGCATTGGTCGGACCTCGCAGGCGCCTACGGGTGCGGGAGTGCTGTTGGTAGAGCCTCATGGAGAGACGGCGTTTATCATTGCCCCCGGCGCAAATCTGTCTCTGACAGCAAGGCAGGTGGAGGCGCGTTTAAGAACGGTATTGGGGCGAATGCAGGGCTTGTTGTTTAATTTCGAAGCGTCGGAGGAGGCGTTGTTGCGAGCCGTCGTTCTGGCAAGAAGGGAGGGTGTGCCGATTTTTGTGGATGCAGGTCCAGCTAAGAGCTATGATGCATGTTTATGGCGCGAGGCCGAGGTGCTTTCACCCAATCAGGCTGAGACGGAGGCGATGGTTGGGTTTGCGATCGATTCGGAGGAGGCGGCGCGGGCGGCGGCCAGCGCCCTGCTGGCGCAGGGCCCACGGGCCGTCGTGCTCAAGCTTGGCGCTCGTGGCGCCTTATTGGCCACCCCAAAAACCATGACCTTCTTCCCCGCATTTCCCATACGGCCCGTGGACGCCGCAGGCGCTGGAGACGCTTTCACGGCGGGATTGGTTTGGGCCAGACTACGCGGATGGTCGTGGGAGAAGAGCATGCGTTGGGCCAGCGCCTGCGGCGCGCTGGCCGCCGCCCGCCTGGGCGCCATGCCTAGCATGCCCTATCGACACGAAGTCGAACACTTCTTAGCTGCACAAAACAGCAAAAGTGCCTAAAATCCATCGGGCGAGTTTAACCCCTTTTGTGATCGGGAGTATAATGATGCTATGACATCGATTATAAAACAACTCGAATCCGCATCCTCTCAGCGATCCCAAACGCTTTATAAGTTGCGGTTTCTACACGCACCTGCCGTAATATATTGGCTTGGTTTCCTTTTTTTCAACCTTTTCTTATTTTTACCCCTCTATCTGTTCAACCTGCAGGATGCCACCTTTTTGCCCCATGGGACATGGCGCGATCTGTTCATATCGCGTTCCAATCAAGACATCTTTCGCCTATCCCTCGAAATAAGCATCCTACTCTTAATCTATCCCTTCATTGTTACCCATCTGAGCAAAAAATCCCAGAAACGGTATGCTCGAACTTTTTATGCCATTTTCATCTTTGCCCTGATTTACGCCATATATGAAACCGTCACCATCTCCCTGTACCACTCGACCCCGGTTCTTTTCAACGACTACCGTTTTTTTGTCGGTGGCATAGGGTTCTTGTTGGATGGTTTGCGACTGGCCTGGTGGCAGCTTATATTGATCATCCTAGTAATTGTTGGCGTTCCATGGCTGCTGTTCCAACTCACTGTGCGCTGGTTTTCGCAGCTTCCCTTCCATCGACTCGGGCTCTTCACCAACGTCGTAGCCGTTCTACTGCTTTTCTACCTCGTGACCTTTGCTGTCCTGCAACGTCACGCATTAGCGCAAACCCAAACCGTGGTCGAAAGCCTCAGCGCAAAATTGCTCGAAAACACCCGCGCGTCCATGGCTGCCCGGAATGAGCTAAAAATCTACGCCGACATCCAACCAGAAACCGTTTACAACTATAGCGAGACGTCCCGACTTTTCCAACATCCGAACATCTATCTGATCTTCATCGAGTCCTACGGTAGCGTTCTTTACAAAAGGCCCCATTTCAAGGACGACTACCTGAAACTAATGCGCGAAATGCAGGCCCGTCTGGAAGACCAGGGCTGGGCCGTTGAAACCGGATTGAGCACCTCTCCAACCTGGGGAGGCGGATCCTGGATGGCATACACCAGCACCGAATTCGGGCTGCATATCGGATCACAACCCCAATTTCTGGCAATTAAGGACCAGTATACTCATCAGCCCTATCCCAGCCTGGGGCGCTATCTCCAATCGCAAGGATACAAAACAGTCCGTTTGGCCCCCATTGAACGAAAACTAACTCCCTCCGAGCAAAAAGGCAATGAAGCCCTCTATGGTCCTGATCAATGGATTTACTTCTCTGACCTGGCATATCAGGGCCCGCTCTATGGCTGGGGACCTTCCCCGCCCGATCAATTTTCATTAAACAAAGCGCGAGAACTCTTACAAACAGACAATCACAAACCCCAATTTTTCTTCTATCTCACCCAAAACTCCCACTACCCGTGGGCGCCCCTGCCCCCTTACCAGGCCGATTGGCGCTCATTGAACAACCCTGATTGGAAATCCCCATCTCCGATTAGCGAACCCATTTCACATCGTGATAACATTAAACATTATCGGGATGCCATTCGGTATCAATGGGAGACGCTCAGCGCGTTTATTCTTTCCACCCCAGAGGATGAAGACGCCATTTTTATCTTAATAGGCGACCATCAGCCTCCGCGGGTTTCCCGTCATGCAGATGGATTCGAAACCCCTGTGCATATCATTGCCCGCGACAAAAACTTCGTTCACCGTTTTGAGTCCTATGGCTTCGAATCAGGATTGATCGTCAGTGATTTAGAACCAGACATAAAACATGAAGGCTTCTATTCGATGTTCCTTCGTGAATTGGTTGATGCCTTCGGCGTCAGTACAACCACACTGCCCTACCTGGAATCAGGCATTGAGTTAGGATTACCCACCCCCACACCTACACCCACACACACAACCTACAAGGAGTCATCGCCATGAGACGATTCACATTCTTTGGATGGATTACCCTCCTCATCTTGATTTTGGCGGCTTGCGCCGCTCCCACCTCCACCCCAACCATCGCGCCTACACTGCCCGTCCAACAGACCGTAGAAAACGCCAATACATCCTCCGCACCGACCGGTCAAACCCTCTTTCTTATAGATACTGAAAAGTCTCAAGCATCTTACACGGTTCAAGAACAGTTTTTCGAAAAAGCCCTGCCCAAACTAGGCATCAATCCTGGCCAAAAAACCGTGGTGGGCATAACAAAACAGGTTGAAGGCGAAATCCGTGTCAATCTACAAGACCTGACGCGCCCCCCCACAGGAACCGTAATCCGTGTGAACCTGACAGATTTAAAAACCGACCAGTCGCGTCGAGATAAATGGATACAGGAAAATGGCCCTACCTTTCTCCAATATCCCATCGCCACCTTCGAAGCGACCCAGATTCGAAACGCGCCGCCCGCTTATCAGTTTGGCGACGAGGTCACCTTTCAACTCGAAGGTGATCTGACCATACGTAACGTCACCAAACCCGCAGTCTTCGATGTCAAAGCCAAAATCGAGAACGGTGTGCTGATCGGATCGGCATCCACCCAGATCAAAATGAGCGATTTTGGCATCGAGCCTCCTAATTTTGCCAATACCCTTACTGTTGGCGACGACGTTCTCATCCGTGTAGACATTGTCGCCAGACAGGCCCCTTAACAATTCTCCATCCGACGAAGAGGTCACGGGCGTTCTCCTCTGCCCCCTTCGTCCCCATTCGAAAAGATAAGAACGGTTATGTCTGAGCACAAAATCAAGGTCCAACAACTGGCTTGCGCCCGCATTCCCACCGACTTTGGCGAATTTCAGCTCTGTCTGTACGAAAACAGCAAAGACGACAAAGAGCATCTCGCCTTGGTGATGGGAGAGGTGCGCGGCCAAGAACAAGTCCTCGTACGCGTGCATTCTGAATGCTTCACGGGCGATGTCATCGGTTCCCTGCGCTGTGATTGTGGCGACCAATTGCTTGGCGCTATGCGTATCATCGGCGAAGCAGGTCAAGGCGTCATTGTATATTTGAGACAGGAAGGGCGCGGCATAGGGCTGTTGGATAAATTACGAGCCTATAACCTGCAAGATGAAGGCTACGACACAGTTGAAGCGAATTTGATGTTGGGACATCAAGCTGATGAAAGGGAGTATGACATCGCTGCAGCCATCCTAGCTGACCTTGGCGTCCGATCTATTCGCTTATTAACCAACAACCCTGCCAAGGTTGAAAGCTTGAAAGCCTTGGGGATCGATGTCCGTGAACGTGTACCCATTCAGGCGCCTGTTCGCCCCGAAAATGCGTTCTATCTATCCACCAAAGTGCATCGAATGCGACATCAACTCGATCTGAACAAAATCGAGATTCGACCCAAAATTGACTGATTTTTCTTTTATTCTTGAATCATTGGCAGCGACTTCGCCGCCCCGTTCCCGTCCTTTGGTCATCCTGGCTTGGGCTCAGACATTGGATGGGAGCGTCGCCTGGCGCGACGGCGCCCCTCTCGCCATCAGCAGTGAACCCTCATTCCGATTTACGCATCACTTGCGAGCATTTAGTGATGGCATCCTCGTAGGCATTGGCGCGGTGCTCGCCGACGACCCACGATTGACTGTGCGCGACGTCCCTGGTGATCATCCACAGCCGATTGTTTTAGACACCCATCTACGGCTTCCTCTTGACGCTCGTCTGCTCTCCCATCCCCGCTCTCCCTGGCTTCTGACCGGCCCAAAACCACCTCCGCAACGTATGGCTCGCCTAAGCAGCCGCGGAGCTAGGGTAATACCATTGCCCAGGAGCAGCGAGGGCCGAATCGATCTGCGAGCGGCGTTAACC
>WFTO01000244.1 GCA_015485435.1 Anaerolineae bacterium
CCCCGCACCGGCGTCGTCTTTTAGAAACTAACCATGAACGAACCTATCAAGATATATATCCACCGTCGTCGACAAGCGCGTCTGCGTCGGGCGCAGACGCCCGTTTGGCAACAGCTTTTGGGCGTGGCCGCGGTGGTCTTCTTTGTATTATTCACGTTGACCGCCACGGTTACGGCCAGTGCAGCCGCCATCGCCGGCGGGGTCTATTATTATTTCACCCGCAACCTGCCCGATCCCAGCACCATCGTCACAGAACAGGAAAATTTCGAAACCGTCAAAATTTACGATCGCACGGGCAAGGTGCTCCTTTACGAATCCATCGATCCCCGCCCCTTCCGCGGCGACCGCACGTATGTCACTCTAGACCAGATCAGCCCTTACCTAATCAACGCCACAGTGGCGTTAGAAGACCGATCCTTTTGGGAAAATCCAGGCATCAACCTGAGAGGCATTGCGCGCGCCCTGGTGCAAAATATGCAGGGCGGGCCGATCCAGGGGGCGTCCAGCATCACCCAACAACTGGTGAAGAACGTGATCATCCCTCCAGAAGAACGCTATCAACGGTCTTACACGCGTAAGATCAAAGAAGCGCTCATGGCCCTGAAGATCACCCAAAAGTACGAGAAGACCCAAATCCTGGAATGGTATCTCAACAACAACTTTTATGGAAACTTCAGTTATGGCATTGAATCCGCCGCCCAAACCTATTTTGGCAAATCGGCCAAAGATCTCAACCTGGCCGAAGCCGCGATGCTGGCCGCCTTGCCCCAATTTCCTGGATTGAACCCCATTCAGGCCCCTGAAGATGCCAAACGACGACAACGCAAAGTGCTGCAGGCCATGGTCGAAGCGGGGTACATCACCCAGGCTCAGGCGGACGAGGCTTTCGCCCAGCCCCTGAACGTGCGAAAATCCGCACTGGAGCGTTTCGACAACGACATCGCCCCTCACTTTGCCCTTTACGTGCTCGATCAGCTCAAGAAAGAATTCAACACCCCCGAAGATCCGTATTTCATCTGGCGCAACGGCCTAACCGTCCGCACAACGCTGGACGTGGATGTGCAACATCAGGTGACATGCATCGCTCGACAGCGCATTGCGCATCTCGCCCACGAAGATCCCACCATCCCAGGTTGCCCTGACCTCGATCCCGAACCATTCTTATTAACCGGCAAACACAGCAAAATCGACCATAATGTCACCAATGCGGCCGTTGTCGTCCTGGACCCCAAAACCGGAGAAATTATCTCCATGTTAGGGTCGTTGGACTACAACAACCGCGATATTGATGGCGAAGTGAACGTCGCACTGGCGGATCGTCAGCCAGGCTCGTCGTTCAAACCTATCACTTATCTGACGGGATTCAGTCAGGGATTGACCGCGGCTACGGTCGCCTGGGATGTCCGTCAGGTCTTTCCCGACGCCGTAGAGCCTTACACGCCAGAAAACTACGATCGCAAATATCATGGCCCTGTACCCTTGCGAGTGGCGCTGCAACGATCGTACAACATCCCCGCAGTCTGGGTGATGGACCAAGTCGGGGTGAAAAATGTGGTCAACATGGCCCATCGATTGGGCATCACCAGCCTGAATAAAGACTATTACGGACTCAGCCTCACCTTAGGCGGGGGCGAGGTCAAACTACTGGACATGGCCTACGTCTTCGCCACGTTCGCCAATATGGGCGTCATGAAAGGGGAGCCTGTCCCACCCGAGAATCTCCGTCCAGGCTACAGAACTCTCGAACCAGTTGCCATCCTGGAAGTGAAAGACCGTGATGGCAATATCCTGAAGAAGTTTGAAGGCCCTCAAGAGCAGCGGGTCATCAGCAAACAGCTGGGATACCTCATCGACAACATTCTCAGCGATCCCCGCCCGCGCCCCCCTGCTTTCGGCACTTTTGCCCAATACCTCGAGCTGCCAGATCGACCCATCATTGCCAAAACTGGCACCACCAACGATTTCCGTGACGGCTGGACGATTGGCGCAAGTCCGCAATACGCGGTGGGCGTTTGGGTTGGCAACGCCGACAACACGCCCATGGAACAGGTCTCTGGATCCGTGGGCGCGTCCCCAATCTTCCGCGATATCATGTCCTTCCTTCACAAGGACAAACCCGTAGAAACATGGGAGGAGCCAGAAGGCTTTGTTGAGCGCACGGTCTGTTACGAAAGCGGCCTGCTCGCCACCGATATCTGCCCCAATCGCTACAACGAAATCTTCATCGATGGCACGGAGCCCAAAGAATATGACAACTTCTGGCAAGTTTTCGAGATCAACAAGCTCAACGGCAAGCTGGCGACCCCCTACACCCCACCCGAATTGATCGAACAGCGTGTGTATCCCGTTTTCCCGCCGGTCGCCAAAGATTGGGCGCAAGAACAAGCTGAACTTGGTAAGATACAACTCCCGCCCACCGAGTACGATGACACATTCGGCCCGGTCTTCACCGACGAAGAAGTCGCCATCGCCAAGCCCGCGCCCTTCAGCTACATCAACGGACAGGTGGAAATCTGGGGTAATGCTCGCAGCGCAGATTTTCGGTTATACCAGCTACATTTTGGACAGGGACTGCAACCCCAAACCTGGCAACAAATCGGTCCCGATCATTACAATCAGGTGGACAAAGGCATTCTGGAATATTGGGATGTCTCGGGATTGAACGGCCCCTACACCTTGCGGCTTTCCGTCCTCGAAAACAATGGCAACATCCGCCAGGTGGCCATTCCACTGACGGTCGACAACACCCCCCCAACGATTCACCTCACCAAACCAGAAAATGGGCGGGTGTATGTCATGGAGGATGATGAATGGGTGAATATCAACGCTTTGGCCACGGATGATTGGTCCATGGATCGGGTGGTCTTCTACCTGGACGACCATCCATTTATCACCACCACGGTCGCGCCCTACAATGTAAAATGGACCATCACCATGTCCGACACGGTATTGTCGCTGGATATGGAGCCGATTACGGCCACGATGCCCATCACTCAGCCGGATGGCTCCATAACCTACGAACAACGTCCCATCAGCAACGTGACTGCAGACCCCGACGACCCCAATCGTCTCATCCTTACGCTAGACAATGGATTTGGGATCATCCATGACACCAAGGGGTACACCGAAACCCACGTTATCAAAGCGGTAGCTTACGACATCGCCGGAAACAAGGCTGAAAGTCAGCCTGTGCGTATTTTTGTCATCCACAAGGAAGGTGAGGGCCCCTCGCCACGCGAACCAGAAAGTGGCCTGCTCGACCTGGCGGACCCCACCCGCTACGCGCGTTTACCCGACGAACGATTCCGGAACTAACCCCCCGCCAACACGCTTATTCCTTCCCGACCCTACCTATGCCACACATTCTCATTACCAATGACGACGGCGTGCATTCCCCTGGTCTGCTCGCCCTGGCCCAAGAACTGCAACAATTTGGAGACGTCAGCATCCTGGCTCCCGATCGCAACTGGTCGGTCACCGGTCATAATAAGACCATGCACAAGCCCTTACGGGTATGGACCGAAACGCTGGCCGATGGTTCAGAAGCGCTCACAACGAATGGTGGCCCGTCGGATTGCGTGGCGCTGGCCGCCATGGGCTTGATTCCAACCCCCATCGACATCGTCATCTCAGGCATCAACACGCGCCCTAACCTGGGCAATGATATCACCTACTCAGGCACTGTTGCTGCGGCCATGGAAGGCGTCATCTTCGGCATCCCCTCCATGGCGATATCTATGGATGAAGGAGATCCCAGGCATTGGGCTACCGCCGCAAAAGCCGCTGCTGTTATCGCCCATAAAATGTTGGAAAACGGCGGGATGCCCCCGGGCACGCTGCTCAATGTGAATGTCCCCAATGTACCCGCTGACGACATCAAAGGGTTCGAAGTCACCCGGCTTGGACAGCGTCGATATCACGACGAACTGGTCGTCCGTCACGATCCCAGCGGACGGCCTTACTATTGGATTGGTGGAGGCCCTCCTTCCAGCGTGTTAGAGCCCGGCACCGACGTCTACGCCCTGGCCCATGGCTATATCTCCATCACGCCACTCAGTCTTGACATGACCCATGACGCCTTCCTCGATGTCTTGAAAGGTTGGTTTCAAAAAACGACGCTGTAATCTTCTCACGCTTTCGTCTCGGACCATCATCTCAACCGCAGCTCACGTCAACATCCCTTTCTCTGATGGCATTTCGACCTATTTCCCCCAGCGATCGCTTGCTCGCAGCCTTCCTGGCCATCCTCTCATTGGGATTGGTCCTGCTGTTGACTTACTGGCTGATCCAACAGCCCATTGGGCCAACCTCGGTGCTTATTGGCCTCGGCATCCTGCTTCTGGTCGCGTTCGCAGGATTGCTCCTCTTTCGGATGTGGTCTTTGCGCACGTTGGATTACTGGGTGCAGCGCGATGCGATTCATATCCTCTGGCGTGGCGAAATCGCCGTGATTCCCATGGAACATATCCGCGACATTCAACCAGCCCAACTCCAGCTCCGCCCCGCCTGGCTTCACTGGCCTCAACATTGGATTTTCACCCAAGCTGACCCCGAGATCTTTGCCTATGCCACCCAGCCGCCAGAACGAAGTCTGGTCATCCTCACCCATGATGAAACTTACTTGATCTCACCCCAAGATCCTTCAGGGTTCATCGCCGCGTTCGAAGAACGCCGCAGTTTTGGGCCAGCCCGCCATCTCAAACCCGCCATTTATCTGATATCCTGGCGTCAACACTGGCTCCTGCATGATCGTTGGGCACAAGGCCTGCTTGGCGGATGGCTTCTTTTGGGAATCGCCCTGTTAGGCTATGTCGCCTGGCATTATCCCCAGTTGCCAGACGCCTTGGGCCTCCATTTCAACCTTCAGGGTGAACCCGATCTCATCAGCCCCCGCCGCGCCATCTTTTTGTTGCCAGGAGTCGCCATGCTCATGGGGTTTCTCAACGCTGCCATCGGCTTTGCATTGTATGACTATCGGCGATTTTTCACGTATTTACTCTGGAGTGTTTCTGTGCTTCTCCAGATCCTCGCCTGGTATGTCACCTTCGCCCTGATTCGGTTTGCGTTGGGCTAAGCCCCAAATCCCCCTCCCACGCCATGGATTTCTCGACACTCCAACTTGTTCTTGGTTTCATCCTGGCTGCGCTGATCGCATCCATTGGATGGAAAATGCAGGCGTTAAATCGAAGCGGCGCGCTTGGGGCCACGCTGATCGGCGGATTTGTCTTTGGATTCGGTGGACTTACCTGGGCTGCCCTTTTGGTGGCCTTTTTCCTCACCAGCAGCCTGTTCAGCCAGCTAGGCTCAACTCAAAAGCGAAGTGCAGGCGTCATCGCCAAAGCCGGCCCGCGAGACTTCCGCCAGACCATGGCCAATGGCGGCGTCGCCTTACTGATGGCGTTGGCAGTCGGTTTCGTTGGAAATCAATCTCTCTGGTATCCTTATTTGACGCTGGCTTACTTTGGCTCCCTGGCAGCGGCCACAGCCGACACCTGGGCCACCGAATTGGGCATGCTTTCATCCCGACCACCTCGACTCATCATCTCTGGCGACGTTGTGCAGCCAGGCGTCTCGGGTGGCGTCACCCCATTAGGAATGTTAGCC
>WFTO01000245.1 GCA_015485435.1 Anaerolineae bacterium
CAAGTGCGTGAGGCGGAAGTAGATGCCCTTGACGCATTTGCTCCCCCCCCCATGTACGAACCCACCCGAGAAGACCTTATTCGGGCATTGAATCGTCTTAGTAGTGCTGTGTATTATTTGGAACTGCTCTTCAAAGCTGGCAAACTCGGCTGGAGCGTGCACCTGTGAAGCGCAAGTACTACACCGTCGCCGACATCGAAGCACTGGCCCGCTCGCGTCAACACGCGCTCATTCTAGGGCCAGATGATCGGGTCACACCCCTGGCCAGGGATCGCGCGAGAGAGCTGGGCATCGAGCTCCGCTCAAGCCAACCGCCAGCAACCACCCCTCCAGGCTACACCTATCCTTCTGCAGACAAAGCGCATCGAGCCTTTCTCGATAAGCTCACCGAGCTCGAACGAGATTTGGTCGCAGCGCCGGTTCTTGCCAGAGTGGCGAGGAATGTGATTCGAGCGGCAGATCGAGGCGACGCAATCGTTATGCCATCCCATTTACAACTGGCCACCCATGGCCTATCATGGACCCGCAAACGGGAGCTGGAGCCGAAAGTGCGCATTCTTATCATCTGGGCTCACCGTCTCTTTGGGCCTCATAGCGCCCGGCGCCGCTTCGATATTTTGTGGGCATTAGAAGAACTGCAGACATGTCTCTCGAATCCATTCTAGAAGCCGCTCACGCGGCGATGTTACGCCCTAAAGTTGACGAATTTGAAGAACCGCTCTACGTCGGTGTAGATCTTGGCACCGCTTACACCGTTGTGCTTGTCCTGGATGCCAACAAACAACCCCTCATCGGCGCCTATCAATTTGCTCAGGTCGTGCGCGATGGCGTCGTCGTTGATTACATCGGCGCCATCAACCTCGTCAGTAAACTCAAATTCAACGTCGAGGCTCGGCTAGGAACGGAAATTACTTCTGCCGCCAGCGCCTACCCACCAGGCGTGCCGCTGGCCGATGTGCAGACCGTTCGTTTCGTGCTTGAAGGCGCGGGCATTGAATGCGCCAATCTCATCGATGAACCCACTGCAGCCAACGCCCTCTTGGGCATAGAAAATGGTGCGGTGGTCGATGTCGGCGGTGGTAGCACAGGCATTGCCGTCATTGAAAATGGCGAGGTTGTTTACACGGCCGATGAACCCACTGGGGGCACCCATTTTACGCTGGTCATTGCTGGCGCCAAGGGCATCCCCTTCGAACAGGCCGAAGCCCTCAAACTCAACGCCATCGCCCAGCCTGCGCTGTTTCCTCTAGTGCGCCCCGTGATGGAAAAGGTGGCGTCCATCATCGCTCGTCATCTACAAGGTTTCAACGTCCACGAAATCACCCTCGTCGGCGGCGCTGTCGCCTTCCCAGGTTTCTCCGATGTCGTGGCCCAGGTCACTGGCATCCCCACCACCACTCCCAACCTGCCCTTGTTTGTCACTCCTGTTGGCATCGCCATGATGCATCGAACATAATGACTGAAAAATACACGGTGGAAACGTTCCAACTGCGAACATATTGCTACCTCGACCGCATGCAACCCCAATATGCCGCCTTCATCGGCACCATCACATTGGGCGATCTACCGGTGGAGGGCATGGCCAGCCTCTACATTGAAATGTCGCCCGGCAACTGGGTGTTTCGCATGATCGATGTGGCTGTGAAAGGGGCCAATGTTCGCCCAGGCGCGCAAATTGTCGAGCGCGAGTTCGGCATGTTCGAAGTGCATTCCTTTTCGCAGGCCGATGTACTCCGGGCTGGCGAGATCGTCCTCAATCGTCTGGGACTGACCATTGAGCAACGCGTGAAGCCAAAGATCGCCTCTATCCAGGTGATTACCAATGTTGACCCCTATCAGGCCCAACTTGTGAATCGGACCATTCGCGGCATGATGCTGGTGCCGGGCCAGACGATGCTGGTGCTGGAGCTGGCCCCGGCAGCCTACATCAACCTGGCCGCGAATGAAGCCGAGAAAGCCGCGCCGGTCAATCTGATGCATGTTAGCGGCGTGGGACGATTCGGACGCATGTGGATGGCTGGCTCTGAAGCTGACATTCTGGCAGCCCGGGACGCGGCTGTCGCCGCTATTGAAGCCATCGATGGCGTGGAGGAATAACCATGGGCATTCGCTATATCACGGAACAATACATTCTAGATGTTGCCGCCAGCGGCGAGACCGAGATCGTCCTGGATGAGGAAACGCGCGTCACCGCCCAGGCAAAAGAGACGGCGCAAAATTTGGGCATACGCCTTCTTCCTCCCGGTCAGAAGCCATCTCTGCCCCAGCAACCCGCCTCATCGTCCGAATCTTTATCCCCCACATCCTCACCCTCGATGCCCTCGACCACCACAGAAACCGAAAACATTCATCAACAGATACGGCGAGCGGTCATTGCTCGTTTGGGGCAAACGCCTGAAGGGCTGGACGAGATTATCGCTCGCGTGTTGAAAGGTTTGGAGGACAAGCGCTAATGGTTTTTGGACGCGTGATCGGTTCCGCCATCGCCACTCGAAAATATCCTGGACTGGAGGGTGCCAAGTTGATGGTAGTGCAACAGCTCAACAAAACGCTTGAACCCGTCGGTCGTCCTGCAATCGCCGTGGATGTGGCCCAGGCGGGAGTGGGGGATCTGGTGCTCTTGGCCCGCAAACGAGAAGCCGCCGTCGCCTTTTATGTGGCGGACATGCCACTCGATCTGGCTATCGTGGGCATTGTGGACACGGTGGACCTGGCAGAACTGGCATTCGACATGGAACTCAAAGAAGGTTACAACGCATTCTAATGCTGATTGCACGCGTCGTTGGCACGGTGGTCTCCACCGTCAAACATCCCTCTTTCTACAACTACAAATTGTTGATTGTTCAACCCCTTCACGGTCCGGGCCAGGAGGATCAGCGGGATTTCGTGGCGCTGGATGTGGCTCATGCGGGTATTGGGGACGTCGTTTTGGTCAATCAAGAAGGTGGCGGGGCCCGAGAAGTGTTGAATGATCCCGAGGCCCCGGTGATCTCTCTCATTGTAGGCGTGCTCGATTCGGTGGAGCTCACAAGCGACCCATAACCGGCCATCAACGCCTATTCAGAAGCATCCTCCTCCACAATTTCTGGTTCGATGACTTCTGGGCGGGCTGCGCTGTCAGCGGAGGGTCTTGATTCAGGCAACTGGATACGCGCTGGCTCATCGTCGGAGGCTTCGTCCGCGGTAGTGCGAGCGGGCTCCACCGTGTCAATAGGCATGGGCGTAGCCTTTTTGTCAGATGAAAAGACCCGCATCAACAGCAACACACCGATCAGCAACAACAAACCGGGCCAGATAAACAACATCCATGAATTCTGCCCGGCAAGGAACGTGTTCGCAGCAAAGATCGCAAGCACGCCCGACAAAATCAACGCCCAAACAAAGCGCCCGCGCTCAACACTGAGCAGCCACACAAGGAAAAAACTGACGGCAAAACCACCAAACAGGAGAGAACCAACCAACCGAGTGGCGTCCTCAGGAATCCCCAACCCCAGCCCCATCAATGCAATCATCAAAATCGTTTCTGCCTGCAACAACGCCCACCAGCGCTCGCGACGATTTTGGATAAAAACAACCAGGAAGCCCAGGGCAATGCC
>WFTO01000246.1 GCA_015485435.1 Anaerolineae bacterium
AACCATAACCCATCATCACCAAAAATGCGTGCTCAAGCCGCTTGAGAGGCGACTCCATCAGGCGGCTTGAGACGCATCGCATTGCGTCAGGGAATCCCCATGCCCAAACCCACTGTGCTCTTTTACGAAACCAATGTTTTTCGCTTCTATGGCGCCGCGCGGGTGCTGGTGTGGTTGATGTCCCATCTGGAACAGGTTCATCCCATATTCGTCGCGCCCGCCGAAGGAGAGCTCACCCACAGAGTGCGAGCGGCGGGGATCGAGACAGTGATCTTGCCCGCGCCGTCGCTCTGGCAGCGGGTGGAAAAGAAAAAGGGCATGTTAGGCAAGGGACAAAAAGCGTTGGTCGCGCCCCTCCTCACCACACACATCCGTCATCTTGCCGGGCTGGCCAGACAACGAAACGCCATCGGCATCCACGCCAACAGCACTCGGGCTGCCATCCTGGCTGGACCAGCCGCCAAGCTGGCAGGGATCCCCATGTGGTGGCACCTGCGCCGTGAACGCTCTATGGGCATCAACGAACGCATCGCCTACGCCTTCTCCGAATGGGTGATCTGCATCTCAAGTGCAGTGGCCAGCACCCTGGGCACCCCCCCAAAAGCCAGAATCATTTACGATGGCATTCCAGAAGGACGCATCGATCCCAATGCATCGGGCCAGGCTTTGCGCGCACGTTTGGGCTGGCCTGAAGATGCCCTGGTAGCGGGTGCTGTCGCCTCCCTCGCTCCTAACAAACGCCACGATATGTTCATCCGCATGGCCCTGGCCCTGGCTGACAGCTATCCCCAGGCCCGCTTTCTAATTGCAGGCCACCGCCCCGAAGGGGCCCCTGCGGATTACGAAGCCAGTTTGCATGCGTTGGCGCGCCCGTTGGAGGAAACGGGCCGCCTGGTTTTCTTGGGCTGGGTGGAAAACATCTCCGACATTTTCGCAGCAATGGATGTATTCGTCTTTCCTTCCGACAATGAAGGGCTGGGACTCGTGGCCATCGAGGCCATGCACATGGGCGTGCCTGTTGTCCGCACCAACGCTGCGGGCGCGGAAGACATGATCGAGGATGGGGAATCGGGTTTTATCGTGCCCGTGGGCGATCCGGTCATGCTCACCCAACGCGTGCGCATGCTCTTCGAGGACGCGTCGCTCCGGGCACGCATGGGCCGCGCTGGGCAGCACCGCGCGCGAGAGAAGTTTACCGCCCGCCAGATGGCCCAACGCACCGAAATGCTGATGCTCGGAAAAAGATAAAACTCGGGGGAAAAACGCCCTGCGATTGCTCTCGTAGTGTTTGATGATGAGATGGCTGCGCCGAATTGGCATGGCTTGGGGTGTGAGTAACGAGCTGGACCATCAACAGAATGGCCTATTCAGGCTTAAAACGTTGTCCGACAATCGGACATGAGGTTATAATCGAAGAACGTTCATCCATGCCACTGGCATCTCCGCGTGCCAGCGCTCTGACCGAGGCTCCCTACCGAAGCCAACTGCTCAACACGACCCCATGGTTCTCTCTCGACGCTTCGCCCCCATTCTCCGGCGTGAATATGCCGCCTATGTGCTGGCTATGCTCGCACTGGCAGCGATGCTGGCCTATTTGCCAGTTGCCCTGGGGTTCGCGCTGCTTGTGGGATTGGGGTTCGCGCTGGCCATGTTACGTTGGCCCGTGCTCGGGCTCTATGCCCTGGCCCTGGTCATCCCCTTCAGTGCAGTGGCCCGCGTCCCCTTGGGCCCGGCCTCGGTGGGCCCTGCCGACCTTCTGGCCGGAGCCAGCTTTTTCGTCTGGTTTTTGCGCTTCACCGCGTTGGACGAAAAGCGCCGTCCTGCGCCCTTGCTGTGGTTCCTCCTTCCCTTTGTCATCGTCCTCCTCTATTCCACCCTCGTGGCCCGCAGTCTGGTCGCGGCCCTCCCCGAACTGGTGAAATGGGCCGAGGTGATCGTCGTGTATTGGCTGGGGACGCAGCTCCTTACGCCAAAACATCGCCTCCCCCTCCTGCTGACACTGCTGGCTACGGGCAGCATCGAGGCCCTCATTGGCATCCGTCAGTTCGTGTTCCAGATCGGGCCCGAAGCCTATCTGCTGGGGCGCTTTTTGCGGGCCTATGGCACCTTCGGCCAGCCCAATCCGTATGCGGGGTATCTGGGGTTGGTGTGGCCACTGGGGGTGAGTTTGAGTGTGTGGGCGCTTGTGGCGGCATTCAGTCATCAGTATTCAGGAGTCAGTGATCAATGGTTGGGGAGGAAGCGATGGGCGCGGATAGGGTTGCTGGTGGTCATCGCGGGCATGACGGGGGTGATCGGGTTGGGCATGGTGGTGAGCTGGTCGCGAGGGGCATGGCTGGGCGCGTTGGCTTCCACCGCCACGGTGCTGGCTCTGAGCTCGGTCTGGGGGCTGGGCCTGTTGCTAGCCCTGGCAGCGGGCCTGGTCATGCTGTGGCCCGTGCTGCCCGCGGGCATCACCGCCCGCTTCGCGGACGCAGCCCGCTTGTTCGGCACGTGGGACGTCCGAGGCGTGCCGGTCACCGACGCGAATTTCGCCATCCTGGAGCGGGTGGCCCACTGGCAGGCCGCGTGGGACATGTTCGCCGACCACTTCTGGCTGGGTATTGGCGTGGGAAACTGGGATGTGGTCTATCCCGACTATGCCATCGGCATCTGGAAAGCTCCCCTGGGCCACGCACACAATGTCTTGTTTCACTTCGCAGCCGTAGCGGGCATTTTCGGTGCACTCAGCTATCTGTGGCTGTGGCTGGGGAGCCTTTGGAAGGCGTTTCTGACCAGTTTGCGACGTTCGGGCCTGGAAAAGGCCGTCGCCATAGGCGTGACCGGTATGCTCGTGCACCTCTCCATCCATAATCAATTCGACAATCTGTGGGTACAGGGCATGCCCCTGCTGATTGCCCTGGGCCTGACGTTGCTGCCGCTGGGAATGCAAAAAGAGCAGCCTGAAAAATCGTAAAAAAGAGAAGGCTGATGGTAAAATAAGTGGTTCAGGATAGGATGTTGCCACCTGTATGGCAGTCACGAATCATGGCGCTGCATCATTCACTGAAACTCAATGCAATCCCTTTTTACGCCCAAGGACGAACCATGACCGACAAAGACACCCTGCACAACCAGGTTGAAGCAACCCAGCCCGAAGAGGCCATCGAAGGCGAGACAGCGGCCGACGATGAGGCGATCAAGGCGCTCGACAAAGCAGCTCAAGCTCAGAAGACTGTGAGCAAGGCCATAGGAGAAGCGCCCGAACCCACCCAGGACGCAACGGAAACAGTCATTAATGAAGCTGAGGCCGCGACAACCGAAGCCGCGGAGGAGGCTAGCGAACTCAGTCCAGAGATGGCCGCGCTCATCGAAGAGCTGAAAGCGGCTCGGCAGGCCGCGGATGCGGCCCACGAGCAGGCCGAGGCCGCGGAACGGGCCAGGGCCGAAGCCGAGGATAAATACCTGCGCGCCCAGGCCGAGCTGCAGAACTTTCGCCGCCGCAAGGAGCGGGAGGTGGCGGAGCGCATCGCCCTAGCCAATGAAAGCCTCATCCTGGAGCTGCTGCCCGTGCTGGATGACTTCGAACGAGCCTTCGACGCCATTCCCGAGGAAGATCGTGAAGCGCACAAGGCCTGGATCGAAGGTTTCGAGCTCATTTATCGCAAACTGCAGAAAATTTTGGAGGCCCAGGGCCTGGAAGCCATCGACGCGTCGGGCGAGTTCAACCCGGAGGTGCACGAGGCCGTGACCATGACGCCCAGCGACGAGGTGGAAAGTGGGCATATCGTGGCCGAATTCCGCAAGGGCTACAAGCTCAAGGACAAGGTCATCCGCGCCAGCCTGGTCAGTGTGGCGGAGTAAGCTCACGCAAAGACGCCAAGAACGCCAAGAAAAACAAAGAAACCCAACCACGTTTCCCTGCGTAACGAAAACAGTCGTCCCGAGCCACAGCGCGTCGATACGGACGAAAATAGAACACAGATGGCGCAGATGCTACGCCGATTTCCACAGATAATCTTTAGTCTTTTTTCTTCGTGTCTTCGTTTCCTTCGCGCCTTCGTGGCTCTATTTTCAAAGCAGCAATCCCCCCAATTTTACGCATTACGGAATAAGCACCCATGCCCAAAATCATCGGTATCGACTTAGGAACCACCAACTCGGTGTGCGCCGTCATGGAAGGCGGCGAGCCCACCGTCATCACCTCTGCGGAGGGCGGACGCCTCGTGCCCTCAGTGGTAGCGGTGAACCCCAAGACCGGAGAGCGCCTGGTAGGGCAGATCGCCCGCCGCCAGGCCATCACCAACGCCGAAAACACCATCTTCTCGGTCAAACGCTTCATGGGTCGCAAATTCAACGATCCGGTGGTGCAGGAGGCGGTCAAACACGTCTCCTACCGGGTGGTCGAGGCCCCCAACGGCGACGTGCGGGTCATCATGAACGGCCGGGAATACTCCCCGCCAGAGATCTCCGCCATGGTCCTCCAGAAAATCAAGGCCGATGCGGAAGCCTATCTGGGCGAGCCCG
>WFTO01000247.1 GCA_015485435.1 Anaerolineae bacterium
ATCATCCTGGGCGCGACTCGCGCCCGTAAACTCGTCGGCGTCAGCGATCCCGAAATGGCGCGAGAGATGATGGCGTCGGCAGCCTTGATCCCGACCCCTCCATTGATCTTGCCGATGCCCAAGCTGTTGGAACTCAATGGCAAGACACTTTGCGTGGTTCAGGTGCCGCCCGGATTGCCACATGTTTATAGCGTGCGGGGGCAATATCTGGTGCGTTCGGGCCGGGAGACTCGGCCACTGTCTCCTCATGAATTGCGGGTTCTACTTCTGAATCGTAGTGAGGCCAGCTTTGAATCCCAGATTCCTCGCGGCGCCACGCTCGAGGCGTTGGATCCGACGTTGTTGGCGGCCTATCGCGAACTGCTCAAGCTATCTGAGACAGATGACACCTACGATCTTCTGTTGAGCCGAGGATGCGTAGCCGAGACCGACAAGGGATTGCGTCCAACCATGGCCGGACTGTTGCTTTTCGGTAAAAACCCTCAACGCTGGCTTCGTTCCGCAGAGATTACGGGCGTTCGTTATGCGGGGCCCACCATGAGTGATGATTTCATTCGCGAGGACATTCGCGGGGTGCTTGCGGAACAAATTCGACGGGCGGAGGCCTTTGTCAATGCGAATATGCGACGAGGTATGCGAATTCGCGGCCTGGAGCGAGAAGAGGTGCCCGAATATCCCATTTCTGTGGTGCGAGAGGCCATCGTCAATGCTGTGGCGCATCGGGATTATAGCATTCGTGGAGACAATATCCGTATTCTCATGTTCAGCGATCGCATGGAGGTCTATTCTCCCGGGCGTTTGCCGGGCCATGTTACACTGGACAATCTCGTAGAGGAGCGGTATAGTCGGAACGAAGCCATCGTCCAGGTGCTCTCCGAAATGGGCTTTATCGAGCGTCTGGGATATGGCATCGATCGGATGATTCGGGTTTGTGAGGAGCAGGGGCTGCCTCCGCCCGACTTCACCGAGACCAGCGCCGGATTTAAGGTCACCATTCACAGCCAGGCGGCATCTCTTGTCGGGGCCGGACCACCGGCGAATCTGTACGCTCATTTGCAGCTAAATCCACGCCAGGAAAAAGCCCTGGCCTTCCTACAAAAGCATCGACGCATCACCAACCGCGACTATCAAACGCTCTGTCCTGAAGCTAGTCCCGAAACCTTGCGTCGAGATCTGGCCGATCTGGTGGATAAGGGACTCGTCCTCAAAATCGGCCAGAAACGCGCCACGTTCTATATCCTGAAATAACCCTGCAGCCAGATTTCCCTTCCAAACGAATTTCCATCAGGGAGGTTCCCATGAGTTTGCTCGACACCATCAATGCAGATCTGAAAAATGCCATGAAAAGGGGTGACGACGCCGCCAAACGCGCTTTGCGCAGCGTCAAAGCCGCAATCACCCGCGCCGAAAAGGATCAAGGCAATCGTCCCCTCTCTGATGAGGAGATCATTGCGGTTTTGCGTAAGCAAGCCAAACAGCGACAAGACAGCATCGAGGCGTATCGCAACGCTGGACGCGAAGACCTTGTCGCGGAGGAGGCCGCGGAGCTGGCGGTGATCGAAACCTACTTACCGCAATTGATGAGCGAAGAGGAAATTCGCGAACTGGCCCAAAAAGTCATCGAAGAGCTGGGCGCGACCAGCCCGCGCGATATGGGAAAGGTCATGGGAAGGTTGATGCCGCAACTCAAGGGCAAGGCGGATGGTCGATTGGTTAATCAGGTGGTTCGCAACTTGTTGGCTGGCTGAGCTGACAGGCCTTTTCATGCATGCCTTTTGCACGCCTGATCCATGACAAACACCCCTATGCTCCCTCCATCTGACTTGATCCCCCCGCCCCGTCCAAGCTTTCTGCAGCGTGTGAGTCGGGACCCGGCTCGTTGGCGCGCGCGTCTGCGGCTGGTTCTTTTTGCGCTCTTTGTGGGCGCGGTGGTGTTTATCGTTCAGGTGGTTGATTTCCCTGGCGCGGGAAGCGTGCAGGTGGAGGTGGGCCAGCCCAGTCCGAAGACCGTGGTTTCACCCATATCAACCAGTTACACCAGCGAGGTGCTCACCAACGAGGCTCGCGAGCCAGCCCGGCAAAAGGTCCAGCCCATCTATGACCTGCCAGACACCCATGTGGCCCGTCGTCAGAT
>WFTO01000248.1 GCA_015485435.1 Anaerolineae bacterium
GTGCTGGGACATCAATGATATCTATTTTTGAGGACACAATGGTCGCAGCATTTTCCAGGTAAACAAGCCTGCATTGTGACCATCCGCCCAAAAGAATTGAATGCCGTAGCTCCCGACGAGTTTGGCGTCAACGAGTTCGGTGGAAATGCCAGGGGGCGGGGTTTTGAAAATATCCTCCGGAGGAATGGGTTTGCCCATATGTTCATGGCCGCCACGGCATTCGGCGCAGGGACAAATGTATCGGATGCCGGGCAGTGGATATTCGCAATAGGCACCATCTTCCCATTCAATAATGAGAAGTTGATTGGGACGATCGACAGTAATGTTGCGGGGCTTTGGGTCTGGAGACATGTGGTTTTCGCCTGGGTGGGTGTGTGGGATGATGCTTAAGTATAAGCAAAATGAGGGGAACATGGCAAAGTCATTGTGCAGGGGCGTTTTCGGCTAAAAAGAAAAAAGACCCCGGTCGGGGTCTTGGAAAGGAGAGGTGTTGAAATGGTTAGGCATCTAACCATTTTTCGATTTTATTGGCGAACGCAACATAGCTTTGCGCCCCAACGATGCGGTCGACTTCACGTCCATTTTTGATATAAAGGACGGTGGGAATGCCCATGATGCCAAATCGGGCCGGGGTGTTGGGGTTGTGGTCCACATCTAACTTGGCCACGATCACGCGGCCTTCATATTCCACCGCCAGGTCTTCGATGATTGGGGCAATCAAATGGCAGGGGTTGCACCACTCGGCCCAAAGATCAACGATTGCGAGCTTGTCAGATTGCAATATACGTTCCTCAAAGTCAGCATCGGTAACATGAATGGGACGAGGTCGCTCCTCCCGCGTGGGCGAAGAGGGGTCGTCAGGCTTATTTTCCTTTTTATCGCCAAACAGTTTGTTCAGGAAACCGGGCATAGGTCATTCTCCAGTTGGATGTTGAAAAGGTAGGGTGCTCATCGTCATTGTTCGATTAGTTCACGTCAGGAAAAGTTACATCTTTTAAACACAGAGGTGCATTTTGTCCGGTCGATTTTTATCCTTGTGGCTATCGTGCTAAAATCGACTATGTTGAACTTATTCTTTTGGAGGATGAAAAAATGTCTCGTCGTAAGCGCGTTAACAAACGGCAACCCAAGAAAAAGATGAACTGGACGACCACGGTCTGGTACATTATTGGCGCATTGATCGTGATCGCAATGGTCTTTTCATTGGTGGCAGGCGCTTTTCAGTAACTGCTTTTTCGCTGTTTCCATTCACAGATCGCCGTCTCATTTTCATGGACGGCGTTTTGTATCTGAGTCGTAGTGGTTCGTGGCCCTCATCAGCTCATGAATAGTTTCTCCCGTGACGCTAAGGTCGGATTGCTGTATGTAGTTATCGCTGTTTTCTTTTTTTCCACCAGCCCTATTTTTATTCGATGGGCGGAATCCATTTCTAGCTATGAGATTACATTTTGGCGATTGACGACGGCCGCTGCCACGGTCGCAGTGATGATGTGGATAAAACGAGAGGGTTGGGGGGTGAGGCGAAAAGATTGGTCGAAATTTGGGCTCTTTGGATTGATTACCGCGTTGCATTTTTTGTTTTATATTGCTTCTCTTTCGTTTACCACCATTGCCCACTCCCTGGCCATTGTTTATACCGCACCTATTTTTGTGACGTTGTTTTCATCGATATTTCTCAAGGAGCCAATCCCTGCCCGAAAATGGGGAGGCATTCTAATTGCTGTCTTGGGGATTGCTATTTTGGCCGGATTTCAGCCGAACTTCACGCAACGTATGTTGTTCGGCGATCTCCTGGCGTTGGGATCGGCGATCACCTTTGGGTTATACAGCATTGCCGGACGTTCGCAAAGGCATCATTATAGTTTGTTTACATATGCCATGACTACGTATGGCGTTGCGGCGCTCTGGGCAGCGCCCGCCGCGGCGCTCTCTTTTACACCCGGAGGGTATACGCCAAAAACCGTACTCAGCATTTTGGGCATGGGAGTGTTTCCTTTAGGTTTCGGTCATACGCTTTACAACGCGGCGTTACGTCGGGTGCATGCCTCCTATGCCAATGTCATCGCCACGCAAGAGGTGACTGGCGGGATTATTCTGGGCGCGTTATTATTGGGGGAAATTCCGGGTATCAATGAAATCATTGGCGTCATCGTAGCGCTTTTAGGCATCTTTTTGGTGATTTTGTAGTCTCAATGATGGTTCCCACCACGTTTCCGCGCCACTTGTGGCCTTTGTCCACCCATCTGTTCCAGAGACGGTTATGGCTAGGAAGGTACGACCTTTTTGAGCTGGGGCAGCGGTTAGGAACGCCTGTTTATGTATATGATTTGCCCACGCTGGATCATATGATTTCTGCCTATCGTCATGGTTTGCAGTTTTGGCCTGGACAAGGGCTGATTACGTTTGCATCCAAAGCGTGGCTTTCTTTGCCTCTGGTTCAATTACTGACGTGGCGGGGCTTGGGATTGGATGTGGTTTCAGAAGGGGAATTGGAAATCGCTCGATTGGGAGGCATGGATGGTGAGAAGATCCATTTGCATGGCAACAATAAAAGCCTTGCTTTGTTAACCAAGGCGATAGCTGTCGGGGTCGGAGCAATTGTTGTAGACAACCTGCAGGAGTTAGCATTGTTGGAGCGCCTGTCCCTTACCAAACCGCAACGTCTATGGCTGCGCTTAAATCCCGATTTGATGGCAGCCACGCATGCCTATCGTCAGACAGGTCACTATGGATCGAAATTTGGATTGACATGGGAAGAGGCGCAGGAAGCTGTGCAACGAATTGTTGCTAATGAGCACTTAATGCTTACAGGGCTTCACACCCACATCGGATCGCAACTATTTGAGTTCGAGCCGATATTGAAGGCATTCGAACGTTTAATCGATCTGGCGGCATGGATCCAACGGCGATTTGGACTGTCTATTCGCTATATTTCTCCCGGTGGAGGATTAGGGGTGGCTTATCATCCCCAAGACCCGAAGAGAGAACTGTTCCCTCTTGTGCGTGATTTATGTGTATTTGCGGCTCGTTCCTGGCGGCAACGGCTCGGTGAGTCCTTTCCTATCCTGGTGTTAGAGCCTGGTAGAAGTTTGATTGCCAGGGCGGGGATGGCATTGTACTCGGTGGGGAATATCCGCTATTTATCAAATGGAGAAAGGATTATCGCTGTGGATGGCGGGCTCAGCGACAATAGTCGACCAGCGCTTTATGGAGCCAAATATACGACAGTCTTGGCGCGCGATCCGTTGGGTGAGCCCGTGGGGCCCGCGCGTATTGTCGGGCCGTTGTGTGAAAGCGGGGATTTTCTTATTAAATCGGTGATGTTGCCTGAAGTGCAGCCAGGAGATGTGCTGGCGATTCCTGTATCGGGAGCATATCAACTGAGTATGGCCAGTAATTACAATGGCATGCTTCGCCCATCGGTCTTTTTGCATACACGGGCAACGCTCATTCCCATGCAACGAAGGGAGCAATTTGAAGACCTTTGGCGGCGGGATGTCCTTTTGCCAGAAAAGCCAATGGTGTGACATATTCTCAATTTGTGGAATTTTATGCTATGATGGCGCACATCAAGTTCTCTGGTCACCAACGGGAGTCATTTTTTGATGAATGAAAACCCTTACCGTTTTTCCATTGCTGTGGTTATTCTTGCGGCAGGAAAGGGCACCCGAATGAAATCGGATATCCCCAAAGTCTTGCATCCGCTGGCTGGGCGTCCTATGATTGCTTATGGTCTTGAACTGGCAGCCAGAGTGAGCGATGCTCCTCCTGTCGTCGTTGTGGGACATCAAGCGGACCGCGTGAAAGAGGTGGTTGGTGAAGGCGTACGTTTTGTAGTGCAGAAAGAGCAGTTAGGGACAGGCCATGCCGTAATGCAGACGGAAGCCGTGCTGAAAGATCGGTTTGCGCATGTGTTGGTCTACGCTGCAGATATGCCACTGCTTACCTATAATACGTTGGCGCGTTTGATCGCAACACATGAAGCCCGACATGCCACGATCACTATGCTGTCGGTGATCGCGGATGATCCTCGGGGCTTCGGGCGCGTGGTGCGTGATGCGGAAGGACGACCAGTCGGAATCGTGGAGGAGGTTGAAGCGACAGCCGAACAAAAAGCTATTCGGGAGCTAAATGCGGGAGTGTATTGTTTTGATACGGCTTGGCTCTGGCCATCCATGAAACAATTGAAACCTAGTGCGCGAAAAGGAGAATACTATCTGACGGATTTAATAGGGTTGGCGGTAAAAGAGGGGCGGCGAGTCGAGGTGTTGGTGACAGAAAATCCGGAAGAAGTTTTGGGTGTGAATACGAGGGTGCATTTGGCCGAAGCGGAAGCTATTGTGCGCAAACGAAAAACGCGTGAACTCATGTTGGCAGGCGTTACGATAATCGATCCTGCGACTACCTATATTCAACCGCAGGTGCGCGTCGGACGCGATACGGTCATTTGGCCTGGCGTGGTTTTGCGAGGGAGTACGCAAGTGGGAATGGGGTGTATGATTGGGCCGAATGTGGTGTTGACGGATGTTATTGTGGAGGATGGCGTTCATATTGGTGCGGGCGTGCTAGCTACAGGATGTCAGTTCCCAGAGCATGCAGAGATTCCGCCGGGCGCTATCCTCAATAGTTGATTTTGTATGTGCTTTCGCTTGATGGTATAGTTAGATGTTACATTACCTTACACTTCAAATCTTTTCGGAGGCAAAGATTAACAATCTATGGACGTTCCCTTAGGCCTGGCTGTTGGCCTATTGACGCTGGCCTTTTTCATGATGTTTTTTGTGGCATTGGCAGAAGTCTCGTTGGCAACCATCAGTCGGTCTCACGTTCGCAAATTAAGCAAAGAGGGGGTTTCGTCTGCACAACGCATTGAAACCCTTCTCAAAGATGCTCAGCGATTTCTTGCTGGGGTGATGGTGTTGAAAACTGGTGTGATGATTTTGGCTTCAGCTGTTGCCAGCTGGATTGTGTTTAGATTAGGCGGTGATGGCTGGTTGTGGTTTGGGGTTTTGGTTGTCGTGTGGGTAATCCTTTTGCTGCTTCAGGTTTGGGGAAGAGCTGTGGCGGTTTTCAATCCAATGGCCATTGCTACGCGCGTGGCGGGCCCTATGCGGTTGAGTATTTTGATCGTTTCGCCTTTTTCGTGGGCCTTATTGCGACTTATTCAATCTTTGGGTATTACAAAGGGAGATAAAGAAACTGAGCGTAGTATTTTTA
>WFTO01000249.1 GCA_015485435.1 Anaerolineae bacterium
ATGTACGATCTTGTAACCATGTTGCCGCAAGGAACCCTCTTCGTGCCGGAAGCTCGCAACGATGTGGGCGATTGGGTTTTTGGCGCCACGCCCGAAGGCCAGCAAGGATGGCTGTTTATCCAATTACTCAGCCCCGTAACTTACTTGAAGAGTTTACCGGTACACAATGCGCCACCTACACCCACGCCAGCGCCAGAAGCCATCAATCCGGCGGGCGACGCACCGGCGCATCTGGCGGTTCCCGCCGCAGCCAACAATGAACGAACTCGCGTGCCGCCACTGGTCCTCGCGAACTACTTCGCCTGGTATGACGGCGACGGCTGGAATGATTGCAATATCAGCGCTGGCGATCGCCCGTTGCAGCCTTACCACTCCGATGATCCGATAGCCATTGCATCCCATATCACGATGGCGTTAGGCGCGGGAATCGATGGCTTTACCCTACAGTGGGTTGGCCCAGGCGATCGGACAGACAATAACTTCTCCACCCTGTTGAGGCAATCTGTGGGCAAAGATTTCTTCAGCACGGTCATCTTTTTGCGACATATCTGGCCCGGGGCCACGCAAACCAATGTTACCGAGTCTATCCGGTACCTGATCGATCGATACACAAACCATGGGAACTTTTTGAGGATCCAAAATCGACCAGTCATCTTCTTCACCGACGTTTACCGTATCCCAACACAAGCGGGCCAATCGGCGCAGGATGCCTGGGCGCAGATCCGGGCGCAGGTAGACCCGGGCCGCAAGGCCATTTGGATTGCCGAGGGACTGGATCCCAGCTTCCTTTCGATCTTCGATGGACTGTGGGTCTACAAAATCTTCCACGCCGCCTATCCAAACGACTATCTGAAAGCGCCCACCTGGGCGGCGCGCACAAAAGCCTATGGTCCTGAGAAACTATGGATCGCGACCATCAGCCCCGGTTGGGACGATCGTAATGCCGGATGTCGCCCCGATATACGCGTCCCCTCACAACCCTTCGTCAAACCCCGAAACCAGGGAGAAACCTATCGGGCGACCTTTGCCGCAGCGCAACAAAGCCATCCCGATTTATTGTGGATCAATAGCTTCAACGAATGGGTGGAGGGAACCTACATCGAGCCAAGTCAGCAATATGGTGATCTCTATCTCAATCTGACCCAATCCATGACGGCGCAATTCCATGTGCAATGAGTGATCAAATAACACCTTTTTTCTCGATTTCCAGACCGGTTCCTGAACAACGAGACCATACCCATGACAACATTAGACATCGACTATATTTCTGAGCTTGCCCGAGAAGCTGGACGCATCGCCCTCTCGTGGTTCCGCAGCACAACCGTCACCATGAAAAAAGACGCTACGCCCGTCACCGAAGCGGATAAAGCTGTGGAGATTTTTTTGACCGAAGAGTTACGTCATCGTTATCCCGATTATGGCATCTTAGGGGAAGAAGGCGCGGATGTCGATGAAAACGCCGCCTTCAGATGGGTATTGGACCCCATTGATGGGACAAACGCCTATGCCGCAGGTCTGCCTGTCTGGGGCATTAGCATTGGCTTAATTCAAGGCCATCGACCATTGGCCGGAGTCGTCTATCTACCGGCCGTTGACGATCTTTTCGCTGTAGGATTAGAAGGCCCGGCAACGCTCAATGGCCGCCCAATTCATGTGATTGAGCACGATCCCATCACCCCTCAAAGCATTATCATGAGCGCGACGGACGCCCATTTGCGTTGGGATATTCGCTTTCCGGGCAAAGTGCGGGCCTTTGGCTCTTGCACGGCCCATTTTTGCTATGTCGCCGCAGGAAGCGCTGTAGCGGGATTGAACACCCATACAGCGATTTGGGATATCGCTGCGGCATTGCCTATTTTAGAGCGCGCCGGAGGACGGGCGGAGCTGTTTGGTGGCGATCCCTTGCCCTTGAAAGCCGCGGCTGGCGGCGCCAAGATACCAGAACCCATCATTTTCGGTCATCCTTCCTATTTCGACGCCATTCGCGGGTATCTTCAGCCCAAAACGTGACATTGCGCGTCGCACCTGACGAAGGCTTGACCAATCCAATTCGGCACGATCATGCGGATTCTCCAGCTGACCCCCCAATTCCCCTGGCCCACGCATCAGGGAACCACCCTGCGAAATTTTCATCTCCTCAAAGAGTTGGCTCAACGCCACGAGGTGCATTTGTTCAGCCTGTTAGGTGAAAAGGACGATCCGACCAGGGGGCCAGTGTCCGGCATCGCTGCATCGATCATGACGGGGCCTCAACCTCAACGCACCATGGGCGATCGCATCAAAGACCTTTTCTTCCATATCCAGCCGGATATGGCGCGACGTCTTTGGCGGCAGGAATCTTTTCAAGCGTTGGCGGAAAAAGCCTTGCAACTTCAACCAGACATCTTGCTCATCGAAGGCATCGAAATGGCCCCCTACTTTTTCGCCCTGCGCGAAGCGGGAATTCCATATGGCAAGGCGATCTATGATGCGCATAACGCCGAGACGATTTTGCAAAAACGTACCGCATTGGCGGATCTCCGTCGCCCCAAACGTTGGCCTGCAGCCCTCTATTCCTCCATTCAAACAGCCAAACTTTGGCGATACGAAAGGCTTCTGGTGCAGTATGTGGATGCCGTTTCCGCGGTCAGTGAGCCCGACGCCCTCTTTTTACATTCGTTGGATCGAGCGAAACCTCTGGAAGTGGTGACAAACGGCGTCGACATGGCTTTCTACAACCCAGACGCCCCGCACCCCGCGGTGCTCGATGAGGTTGGACCGCATCTGGTTTTTACTGGAAAGATGGATTTTCGCCCCAACGTGGATGCTGTGTTGTGGTTTGCGGAAGAAGTAATGCCTCGTCTGCAGGCGATGGGCGTCGATGCGCATTTCTGGGTGGTTGGCCGCAGCCCACATGCTCGGTTAGCGCCTTTGAACAGGCAGGCAAAGATCACAATCACCGGGGAAGTGCCCGATGTGCGACCATACATTTTGCAGGCGGACGTTTACGTGGTGCCGCTACTCGCGGGCGGAGGAACGCGTTTCAAGATACTGGAGGCCCTGGCCCTCTCGAAGCCCGTGGTGTCCACCCGTTTAGGCGCGGATGGCATCCCGGTCAACGACGGGGAGCATTTGGTCCTGGCTGACGAACCCGAGGCGTTTGCTCGGTGCATCGTTCAGCTTTTGGAAAATCGGGAAGAGGCGGCTGCGATGGGGCGTCGCGGGCGAGCGTTTGTGGCCGCCCATTTCGACTGGAAAGCCATCGTTCCCAAACTAGAGAATCTTTTCCGGTGAACGTTTATGACTCCTCGACCCCGGTTACAGCCTCGCCTTTCCCGATTTGCATCTCCAACCAGGCATCGATGAAAGGATCGAGTTCGCCATCGAGAACGGCTTGAGCATTGCCTGTTTCATAACCAGTGCGTTCATCCTTCACCATTTGGTAGGGATGCAAGACATAGTTGCGGATGCGGGTGCCAAAGCCAGGCTTGACATATTTCCCACGCAATGCGGCTTCTCGGGCATGTTTCTTTTCCAGCTCCATCTGGTAAAGCCGCGACTTGAGGATTTTCATCGCGGTTTCTCGGTTTTGGGTTTGGCTACGTTCATTTTGACAGGTGACGACGATCCCTGTGGGGAGATGAGTTAAGCGCACCGCGGTGGCATTTTTCTGGACATTTTGTCCCCCTGCGCCTCCCGAAAGAAACACATCCACCCGAATGTCATTGGGGTGAATATCGATTTCGATATCATCATCGAGCACGGGCAGCACCTCGACTTTTGCAAAGGAGGTGTGACGGCGCGCGCCGGAATCGAATGGGCTGATGCGGACGAGGCGGTGGTTGCCCTTTTCGCCTTTAAGATACCCATAGGCGTACGGGCCCTTAATTTCGACCGTCGCACTCTTGATCCCCGCTTCTTCCCCTGGGGTGCGATCGAGGAGTGTGGTTTTGAAACCATGTTTTTCGGCCCAGCGAAGATACATCCGCAACAGCATATCCGCCCAATCCTGCGCTTCTGTGCCCCCTTCGCCAGCATGAATGCTGAGGATCGCGTCGTGATCATCGAATTCACCAGAAAGCGCAAGCATAAGCTCTCGTTTGTCGATCTCCTCTTGTAGCGCTCGCGCTTCCTCTGCAAGCTCCGCCAATGAGGCGTCATCCCCTTCCATCTCTGCCATTTCATAGAGCTCAATGGCGTCTTGCACGCGTTCCGTGAGCTCCTGCCAACCATTGATCAGATTGCGCAGAGCCGAAAGACGACGCATCGTGGCCTGAGCTTTCTTCTGATCGGACCAAAAATCGGGGGCGGAGGTGGCCTTTTCCAGTGTTTCCAGTTCTTTCAGCCGGGTAGGCCAGTCAAAGACGCCCCCGGATTGTCTGGAGACGCTGCTCCAGAGATTGTAACAACTGCAATGTGTCGCTCATGCGTACTCCCTAGGAATGGATGGGATGAATTGTGGATTGGTGGGTAACGGTGGTTTTTATGGCGTGAATGGGGGATTATGCCTCTTCTTGGACATGTCGGTCATGTTCCAGGAGGGACTCCACGAAGACCCATGGGTCGAATTCGGCGATGTCGTCGATGCTTTCACC
>WFTO01000250.1 GCA_015485435.1 Anaerolineae bacterium
GGCTTTTACCGCAACAAAGCGCGGTTTATTCAAGAGGCGGCGCAACGCGTTGCCTATGAATACGATGGTGAGATTCCACCCGATATGAACCACCTGCTCCGCCTACCTGGCGTGGCGCGAAAAACAGCCAATGTGGTGCTGGGCGTAGGCTTCAACATTGCCGATGGCATTGTCGTCGACACACACGTAAAACGCATTGCCAACCGTTTAGGGCTCACACAACACCAGGACCCCAAAAAGATCGAACATGATTTGATGGCGCTTGTGCCCCGCGAGGCATGGATTGATTTTGCCCATCTATTGATCTTTCATGGTCGCCGAATCTGCAAAGCTCGAAAACCGGACTGCGAACATTGTCCGTTACAGGATATCTGCCCATCTGCAACCTGATTTACATCCACTGCACCTTTAACTTTTAGCATCGTACAACATAGGAGGCGATCAACGATGATCCCCAAACAAATGGCTGCCTTTTTGAGTGCTGCGCTACCGGAACAGACATGGCGAAACCGACTGCGACGGGAAGGTTCACTGGCGTTCATGGAATTTCGCATCAATGATGTAGACCGGCTCAACCGGTTGGGCATCCACCCCGACAAACTAGGGCCTCATTTGGTCGTTTGCATGTGGGACGAACGCGAAGATCTGGAGGTGGGGGGATATCTGGTAATTGATAACCTCGCCATGGGGCGACCTTCTATGGGAGGCATTCGCATGCTTCCTGACATCACGCCTGCAACGATTTTCAACCTGGCGCGCGGCATGACATTGAAGAATGCTGCCGCCGCACTCCCTTATGGTGGCGGCAAAGCGGGGATTGTCGCGCCAGAACAGGAGCCCCCAGAAGAAGTCCGCCGGGAAATCATTCGCCGCTTCGCCCACCTGATCGGCCGTTATCGACCTCTGTATTTGCCCGGTCCAGATGTCGGCACCAATGACAATGACATGAGAATCATCGCCATCGAAAATGGCATTGACAGCGCCCTTTCAAAACCTGTGGAAATGGGCGGCAATCGGATTGACGAACTGGGTGCGGCTGCAGGTGGCGTGGTCATTGCCATTGACGCCCTCCTAAATCAAATGGTCCGGCTGAAAACGCTGCCTCAGTTTAAAACCATGAACGTGCCGCAAAGGGGCGACATGACCGTTCTCATCCAAGGATTCGGCGCCGTCGGAGCGCATGTCGCTAAATTCCTGACCAATCTTGTCCCCGCTCCGAAAATCGTAGGCATCAGCGACGCGCACGGGTACCTTTTTCGCGGGGCCGGATTGCCGATCTCCGATCTGCTGGCGATGCGCGATGAGCATGGTTTGGTGACATTTCCCTATTTCCTGACTCATCTCATCAACCAACGTTCACCCCATCCCGACGTTAAGTTCGCCAACACACCCAATGACTTATTGCGAGAAGATGCCTTTTGCTTTGTACCGGCAGCCCCGATCGCTCGTTACCTCGACGTTGACGCCAGTAACGCTCCTGCCATGACTGTCGACAGGATGGGACGATGGAAAATGATCGTGGAAGGCGCAAATACGTATTCTCCTGATCCGAGCCGCAGGGCTGCAAGATTACGGATGGAGCGCACGGTGTATTGGCAACAGGGCGTGGTGATCGCCACTGATTTTTTGGTGAACTCCGGCGGCGTCATCTTTGCCGCTCAAGAACACATTATCAAAACTCCAGAACATCTTCGCTTTCCTCGCGACATATTAGGAAACGAAGAAGCGGTCGCACGCTGGTTAGAAAAACACCAAGACGAATTGGCGGAATTAGCCGCCAAACGATTGGAAGCGGGCATCAAACAACGTGAAGAGGTCATCCGCCGCAACATGAAAGAACTGGTTGATTTTCTGATCGCCGATCCGGATATGTTGCCACTCGAAGCTGCGGAGCAAATCAGCATCACACGGATAGCGAATCGAGAACGGCTACGCCCCATCCGCTTCATCATGGAACCACTCACACTTATCGGTCCTGGGGTTTCCCTGCGCCAGGCGGCTCAACTTCTGATCGATGATCCCAACGAAATGCTGGCGGTTGTAGACTCTGGTCGATTGTTGGGCGTCGTCACCGATTGGGACATCACCCACGCCATTGCCAGGGGACTGCGAGAAGACCTTCCTGTCACCGACATAATGAGTCGCGAGGTCATCACCGTCCATCCCGAAGCCACCATTCCCGAAGTCCTTCGGCTTTTAGAAAGTCATGAGATTACCGCCATGCCAGTCGTCGAAAAAGATGGGGTCATCGGCGTCATCAGCAGTCACATTCTCGCACGCAAAACCTTGGCCCGGTTATTGCAAAGTTAATCTTGTTTTTCAGGAAAATCGCTTACAAAAAGGGGCGCGAACATCCATTGACGAATTGCTTATGGTAACTTATAATAGATGCAACTGCAGTCATCGCGCTTCAAGTCACGTTTTTCCCAGAGGAGGCTCCTATGGCAGCAAAGAAGCTGTTATTTCTTGTCGGCGATTATGTCGAAGATTACGAAATCATGGTTCCATTTCAAGCATTGGCCGCCGTTGGCTACACTGTCCATGCTGTCTGCCCCGACAAAAAGGCTGGCGAGTTTGTACGCACCGCGATTCATGATTTCGAAGGGGACCAAACCTATAGCGAAAAACGTGGACACAACTTCACTCTGAACGCGACATTCGACAACATCCATCCAGAAGATTATGATGGCCTGGTGATACCGGGTGGACGCGCCCCCGAATATATCCGCCTGAATCCCCGAGTCTTGGAGATCACGCGACACTTCTTTACAGCCAACAAACCGGTAGCGGCCATTTGTCACGGAGCGCAAATTCTTGCTGCCGCGGGGGTCCTGAATGGTCGAACCTTAACGGCGTATCCTGCAGTGGGGCCCGATGTCGTTGCTGCAGACGGAAAATATGTCGAAGTCCCGGTACACAAAGCTGTGGTGGATGGCAATCTAGTCACAGCGCCAGCCTGGCCTGCTCACCCCGAATGGATTGGCAAATTCCTTGATGTGTTGGGAGCCACCATCACTTTGTAACTCTTCTACGGCTCCGCCTTGTGTGGAGCCATTTTTCTTATCGATACAACCGATAAAATGGGATAATCTTCCTCATCTTGGGGGTAGTTGCACAATGACCTATTTTTCGGCATAATATCGTTTAACGTAACTTTTGGATTCATTGTGATTGCGCATTCTATCCCTCAATTTACAGCAATTTGTTGGCATGCGTGTCGAATAAACCGGTAAAAACATGGCATTTTTCAGGGCGGCCTCGCCGATTATCGGAGACGCCAACCCATCGTTCGGGCGAATCAAAATGGTCAAACACATTTCTTATCGATGCCTATTGGCTCACTTTCGGAGGTGATTCAACCATGTCTCTTACTAAACGTTTGCTTTTCTTGGTCTTGATACTCATGCTCTTTAGCTCCATTCTCGGGGCCTGTGGTGGGCAGCCAGTTCCTGTCAAAGATGAAAATGCTGATTTTGTCTTGGCCTTACCGCGACTGGTCGTTGATATCGACGAAAATGGCATGCCAACCGTCGCCGGGCTAAGTCCAGAGTTGCTGGCGCTCGTTGGTGTAGATGTATCTCAATTCGCCATGGATCCAGCCGTGGTGAACTGGTTTACCCAGGCCAACGTCCAACACATCGAACTTGTGCAAAAAGATGATGGCATTTATGTCTTTGTGAACGGCGTCCTTATGCCCCATCTGGGATGGGATTCTCAAAATCTTGAGAACATGACGGCTACATTGGCCAAATTGGGCGTTGTGAAACCCCAGTTCAAGGCCATTTTACAATTCCTGGTCCCCTTTATCCAACATACCGGCCTGGATGTGGCCATGCGGTTCCCGATTCAACCCACTGAGGAAGAAATCCCGTTACGCGACATCAACGAACCTATTGTCACACCAACAGCAGAAGCAACCAACACCATGGCTTACGTCAAAGCTCGCGTGGTTTTCGATGAGAATGGCGTACCCTCTATCTTAGGACTTTCGACGCGAGACCTCGCGGATGCTGGCTTATCAGGACTCCGCAATGTTGGCATGGCGCCTCAAACCATCCAGAAGCTTCAAGAAGCAGGCATCTACAAAATCACCATCCAAAGTACGCCCAACGGGCTGATCTTCTGGATCAATGACGAACAACTGCCTTATTTGGTTTGGAACGACGAATACCTGAATCGAGCGGCTGACCTCTACGCACAACTTTATTTTATGCCGCAATATGAGCTTCAACGAGAACTCGTAAAGACCATTTTGCCAGCTATCGCACGCGTCGAGGGCGAAGTCACCTTCGAATTCCCTCAATAAGTCCCCCGTTCGTGCAAGCATCTGTCACTGCACGAGAACCATTCGATAAAGGAGCACTTCATGGATGTTCAACGCAAATATGCTGGCTTGCGCTTTTTGGCGCTGATCTTCATCATCCTGGCCTGGATTGCACTGATCGCAAGCATCGTGTTCTCGGTGTGGTTCTGGTTTCAGGACTATACGGTGAGGATCATGGATTTTGCAGCTTTCCGGGTGCCGAACTGGACCGGCTTCACCCTCTCGTTGCCGTTCGGAATTTTTACATTCCTCTATCTTTTCATTATTGGGAATGTGCTCACCTTGCTGAGCGATCTGGAATACAATACCAGAGCCAATGCGACCGCCGTTGCCCAACTAATCACTGCCATGGAGCAAATGCGCGGCCGCGACAGCGCACAGCCCACTGCAACGGCTGTCTCTCGCACCCC
>WFTO01000251.1 GCA_015485435.1 Anaerolineae bacterium
CGTTTTCGCGACGAGGGATACGAAGGCAATATCACCATCGATAGCATCGGCAGCGGCGCAGGCTTCGAGCGGTTCTGCGTCGCAGGAGAAACAGACATCAGCAACGCCAGTCGCCCCATAAAAGACCAAGAAGTCGAAAACTGCCGTCAAATTGGCCGCGAGCCCATCGAATTCCGGGTTGGCACCGACGCCCTTGCCGTGGTCATCAATCCCGACAACGATTGGGTCCAGGATGTCACCATGGAACAGCTGGCTGCTCTTTTCGCCACCGCCACCAAATGGTCCGATGTCAATCCTGACTGGCCTGACCAGCCCATCCAACGCTTCATTCCTGGCACCGATAGCGGCACCTTCGATTACTTTGTCGAAGAGGTCTTCGATAAAAACCAGGAGCCCATCCTGGGCGCCTCGAACCTGCAAATGAGCGAAGATGACAACGTCCTGGTCCAAGGCGTCAATGGCAGTCCATACGCCATCGGCTTCTTCGGCTACGCCTACTTCAACGAAAACCGAGATAAACTCCAGGTCCTCCGCATCGAAGGCGTCGAACCCAACCGTGAACATGTGGATGATGGCTCCTATCCGCTGGCTCGCCCCCTCTTCATGTATAGCGATCCCGCCATCCTCCAACAAAAACCTCAGGTGGCTGCGTTTTTGAACTTCGTCCTCACGTACGTCAACGAAGAGATTGTTGATGTGGGATACTTCCCCGCCAGCGAGGACATTCTCAATCGTTCGAAGCAACAGTGGCTTCAGGCAGTAGGTTCTCAACCATAACCAGCGTTTCATGTCCAAGCAGGGAGGAGACTGGCCGAAACACGGCCTTCTCCCTGCTCACACGCAAGGCAATCACCACGATGACCCTCAATCAACCTGTAAGCGACCTGGCCACCAGCCTGCGAAGGCAACGGCGGTGGGGAGAAATGCTTATCCAGGGCTTTCTCTTTGCCTTTGCCGCTTTATCCATCCTCATCACGGTGGGAATCGTTCTGGTGTTGTTATCCCAGGCTGCGCATTTTTTCGCTCGTCCCGAGGTGGGACTATGGGCATTTCTCACAGATTCAAAATGGCAGCCACAAATCGGACAATTTGGCATCTTCGTGTTAATCAACGCCACACTGATTACCAGCGCCACCGCCATGCTGGTGGCCCTGCCCCTGGGAATGATGATCGCCATCTATCTCAGCGAATATGCCACGCCTCGAGTGAGGAATGTATTGAAACCAATCCTTGAGATCCTGGCTGGCATTCCGACGGTAGTATATGGCTATTTTGCACTGACCTTTATGACGCCTCTTTTACAAAAATTGTTGGGAAGGGATGTGGTGGAGGTCTTCAACGTCGCGTCTGCGGGGATTGTCATCGGCATTCTGATCCTTCCTCTCATTACATCCATGGCCGAAGACGCCCTCAGTGCGGTGCCCCAGTCCTTGCGAGAGGCGGCTTACGGATTGGGCGCCACGCGGCTGGAGACCGCATTGAAAATCGTCACCCCCGCCGCCATGTCAGGGCTCACGGCCGCCTTCATCGTCGCTATCTCTCGCGCCATTGGCGAAACCATGATCGTCGCCATTGCCGCGGGCGCAGGCCCTCGCAACTTCAACAGCTGGAGCGACGCCCTCCACAATCTGGCGATGTTTAACCCTTTCAAAGCCGCCGAAACCATGACTGGGCACATTGTACGTATCAGCGGCGGCGACATCAGCTATGAATCCATCGATTATGACAGCTTGTTTGCCATCGGCCTTACGCTTTTCATCATCACTTTCGTCCTGAATCTTCTCAGTCGCCGCATTGTGAAGCGATTTCGAGAGGTCTACTAGGCATGCCATTACTTCTTTGCCACTTTTCCCTGAAACCATGAAAAACGACTATCCAGAAGGCGCGCAACTGCAACAATTCATCAAACGACGACGACACATGGGCGTGTTCTGGCGAAGCCTCTTTCTTCTCGCCACCACCCTGGGCGTGCTTGTGCTCATGGTGCTGTTGCTGACCATCATCAACGATAGCTTCGGGTTTGTGGCCATGCAGTACAAAACCGAACCCGAAACAATACTGCTCCAATATCATCGCAATCGCATATTGGAAGCGCCCCAAACGGAAATCAGTGAGAATGGCGATGACCTGGCCGCCCGCATCCGTCAGCAAAACCATGCCATTGGCATCTTGAGCATGGCCCGCTCCCATAACGAACTCGACACACTGCGCCTCGCGCCCATCGATGGCGTCGTACCCAACGTCCAGACTGTCACCTCTGGCGACTACATGCTCTCACGCCCGCTTTTCCTTGTTACGACGCAAGAAACCCTGCAAGAACAGGGTCCAACCGCCATCTTCACCGGTTATTATCTCCGCAATGCCTATCAGATTGTTGAAGAACTGGGCTATTTCACTGCGCCTGAGCAGGCCAAAAGCCAGAGCTGGGAAC
>WFTO01000252.1 GCA_015485435.1 Anaerolineae bacterium
GCGTTGGGGTGTGGATGATTAGTTTGGGCGCTTGTTCTGTCGTGGGTGTTGCTTGTGTGGCCGCTGATGTGGCTGTATTGCAGCCTGCCAACAGCAGCATCAGGATGAGCAGGGGAAGGATGTATCGTTCTCTAGACATAAAAACTCGCTCGCAAAAGGGTGGGAATGGGATGTTACCAATAGCAAAACTATACGACTTGCATGCCTTGGTCGATCCCATCTGGCGCCCGCGAGCGAGGGCGTCGGCAACGTTTGTTGGTCCGTTGTGGGCAACAAGCGCCGATATGACGTGAGCGATGTGGAGAATGAGGCGTCAATCCCATGTGCGTTGGTCATTCATGACGGGTGCGCCATCGGGGATGGCGTCGGGAGACACAAAGTGGATGGCGTCGACGCGTACTCGACACACCTGGCGTATCCATTCGCCGATCTGGGCTTTGGCCGCTGCTTCGTCTTCCACGGGGTGTGCGGGCGCAATGTGCACAACGAACTGGTCTCGAAGTTCTGGGCGGGTGATGATGGCTTGCAGGGCCTGGAAGGGTACGACCTGGCCGACGGCAAAGCGGAGCTGGTTGGGATGCACAAACATCCCTCGCACTTTGACGGCTTCGCCACTGCGCCCAACCAGGGTAATGGTGCGTTCTTCCTGGCGGCTTTCTCCGGGAGCCGGGTCGTTGTAGATGGCCATGTCCCCAGTTCCGAAACGAATCAGGGGATAAGCGCGATTGAAGTTGGTGACGACAATCTCACCTGCTTCGCCAGGCGCCACCTGTTTGCCTGTATCGGGGGCCACTACTTGAATAATGGGTGCTGGTAACAAGTTCATGGCCATGCCGCCGGTGGTGTTGAGGGCCAAAAAGCCCAATTCCGCAGTGGCGTAGGCGTTGCCTACCTGAACCCCATAGCGCTCAACCAGCTCTTGACGAAGGCTGGCAGGCAGAGGTTCCGCCGTAACCAGGGCTTTGTTTAACTTGAAGTCGGTCCAGGCTAACCCCATCTCTTCCGCTTTTTGAATCAGCTTCATCAAAAAACTGGGGGTGCCAACATAACCGGTAACCCCAAGCTCCTTCATCATGGTCACCTGCAAGTCGCTGTTGCCAACCCCCCCAGGGATGACCGTACATCCCATCTCCACCAGGGCTTCATCCAACATCAACCCCGCAGGCACTAGATGATACGACAAGGTGTTGAGCACAACGTCGCCCGATTGAAATCCGCTGCGACGCAATGCCTCCTGGGCCATGGGCACATGCGTGGGATCGTGACCGGTGGCGTCCGGCTCGTAAAGAGGCCCGGGCGAGAAGAAAATGTGTTTAACCTCATTAACTGGCACAGCCAGCAATCCCCCAAAGGGAGGATCTTCCCGTTGGAGCGCCACGACAGCATCCTTGGAGAGCACTGGCAGTTTGTCGAGATCGGCAATAGTCTGGATATCCTCAGGGGTCAATCCCGCATCATCGAAGCGTTTTTGCACCGCGGGCGCATGCTCATAAGCGTGTCGCAAGATTTCTTGCAGTCGGTCTTCCAAAGACATGAGGCGACTCCTTTTGGCGAATGGGGCGGGTGTGCAATTGGGGAAAGTTTACTGTACGATAAGGAAAAAGGTCAAACTTGGTGTATAATTTCAGTCATGGCCAAAGATAGTCCACTTACCAAGCGGGAAACCCAGATTTTGGGGCTTCTCGCTCGGGGTATGAGCAACGATGACATTGCGCAAGAATTGCATATCAGCCCAAACACTGTCAAGGTGCATGTCCGCAACATCTTTGAAAAGATGGGGGTGCAGTCGCGCACCGAAGCCTCCATTGAGGCAGTGAAACGTGGCTGGGTTGAGGTGCCAGGGCTCTCCACGGAGCGGGAGCAAGCAAAGCCGCCCGCCTGGGAACCCCTCCGGGTGGAGGCGCCTGTCTGGGGATGGGGTGTGCTTTTGCTTCTGGTCGTGGTGGTGTTTTTCATGACATTTCTGCCCACGCAGACGTTCTATGCCACCACCGAAGCCCCCGCGTTTACCACCGATATATCCTTGCCGCGCGGTGCGCCATCGTCGCGAGTCGATGTGGCGCGGTGGTCCTTGCTTTCGCCGATGCCGACTGCACGCAGCCGCGCGGCGTCCGCACTCCTGGCTGATGGCTGGCATATCGTCGGTGGCGAGAATGCCACAGGCGATCTCAGCGCCCACGAGGTCTACAATCCCGCCTGGGACCAGTGGCAAACCGCGCCGCCTCGCCCCATTGCCGCGCGCGGTGCGGCGGCGGCGGGCATCGATGCAATGCTTTATGTGGCTGGAGGCTGCAATGGCGCCACTGCGTTGAACCGTTTGGATGTGTTCGACATTAAGACCAATATCTGGCAAGTGGCGCCTCCACTTCCCGCGCCCCTTTGCGGTCTGGCGATGACTTCGTGGGAGGGGCGATTGTATGTCTTTGGCGGTTGGGATGGCGACGCCGTTCAGGATAATGTGTATGTGTTTGATCCTGAGACCGGACGCTGGTCGCAAGGCGCGTCGATGCCCGAACCTCGCGCCTTTGCTGGCGTTGCCACACTTCCTGATGGCGTGTACATTTTGGGTGGGCACGATGGCGCGTCGCAACGCTCCGAGGTGTGGCGATACATTCCCACACAAAATCGCTGGGAGCCATCCCCCCCTTTGCCTGAGGCTCGCAGCGGCCTGGCTGTGGCTGCGGATGCTGGATCCATTTATGTCATTGGGGGAGGGCAAGAGGAAGAGACGTATCTACGGGAGCGATTTGACCTGACGACCCAAAGTTGGTCCACCATTGATGCGCCGCGCCAGGGCCCCTGGCATCATGCCTCCGCGGCGATGATCGGCCCCAATCTTCATATTGCGGGAGGCTGGGGAGGCGATTATCTCGCCATTCACGAGGTCTATCAAGCCTCACATCTGCTCTTCCTGCCCGCGCAGGGGGGACAATAGTCGCGAGCGTCCCCTATCATGCCATTGACCCAACGGTTTGTTCTTCGTTTCTGGCTGCCTCTGGCCCTGATGTGGGTCATGATGGCCCTTGAGCAGCCCATTCTGGCCGCGGTCATTGCGCGGCTTCCTCATCCCAAAGAACAATTGGCCGCCTTCGGCATTACGTTTGGGTTGGCGCTGCTCATCGAAGGGCCCATCATCATGCTGCTTACCGCCAGCACCGCGTTGGCGAAGGGGCGGCAGTCCTACCAACAACTGCTGCGATTCACGACGCTTGTCTCCCTGTTCATTACGTTGTTGCATCTGCTCATTGTCTTGACCCCGACTTACGCTTTTCTGGTGCGCGTGCTAATTGGCGCTCCCGAGGCGCTGGTGGCGCCTTCTCGCCAGACGTTTCTGGTGATGTTCCTTTGGTCTGCGTTGGTCGCTTACCGCCGCTTATGGCAGGGCGTTATGATCCGATATGGGTATACGGATCAGGTCGGGCTCACCATGATACTTCGTCTGATCGCCACTGCTACCGTTGCCATTGTGGGGGGATATTTTCACATTTTGCCGGGCGCGCCTTTGGCCGGGATGGCGTTGATCGCGGGGGTGTTTACAGGTGCGGTGGTATCCTATTATTACGCCCGTCCCATCCTTCGGGGTCCATTAAGTCAATTAGAACCTGCGTCAGACCGCTTGAGCCTGCGCTATCTGATCCGTTTCTATGTGCCCTTGGCGATGACCAACGTCATTAATTTCATTGGGCAGCCTATTCTGGCCTTTGGGTTGAGTCGCGGACGATTCCCCATCGAATCGTTGGCATTGTGGCCTGTATTGAATTCCCTGGCTTTTTTGTTTCGCAGCATTGGCTTCGCCTATCAAGAGGTGGTGATAGCCCTGCTGCATCGCCCCAATGCTACTGTTCTGAGACGATTCGCGTGGACCGCTGGCGGCGTCGCCGGTTTAGCATTGGTGGTGGTGAGTTTGACGCCGCTGAACACCCTCTGGTATGGCAAGATATCAGGCTTGACCGCAGATCTGGTCGCACTTTCTTCCTGGCCCACGCTACTCATCGCCCCCACTGCACTCCTGGCCTTTGTGGTTTCGTGGCAGCGAGGGGTGATCGTTGTTGCTCGCCGCACCCGACTGATCACCTTGGGGGTCATGGTGAATATCGGCGTGCTTGTTCTGGCCATGATGGCGGGGTTACAATGGTTGCACTTGCCCGGCATTGAGATTGCTGCCGGGGTCTTCACCCTCGCAGTGATCAGTGAAAGCCTCTTTCTTGGCTCTCAAACCCGCGTGCTCACCGTGCGGAAGACTGTCACCCAACCATAAAGGCGGCTTCTCGCCCATCTTTTCTTTTTTCGGTCTTGTTTGTTATGGAGTCCTATCTATGCGTGCCATCTATGTCGACAAAGACATTCCCAGGATGCTTATCGTCAAAGCGCTCAAACCGGTTTGGCATGATGTCGTCTATTCGCGGCTGTCTTCTGTTCGCTTTGCCGATATTGGTGAACCGCCTTTGCCTGGCGATCGTTGGCTGCGAGTGAGAAATCTCCTTTGCGGCATCTGCGGCAGCGATCTCTCTCTCTTGCAAGTGGAGGCGGACCCTCACATTGCCCCCGCGGCATTGCCTGGTAATCAGCGATTTTATTTGGGGCATGAGGTAGTGGGCGTTGTCACCGAAGTGGGGAAGGGAGTGACTCGACATAAAGTTGGAGATCGAGTGATCATGGATGGGCGGTTTCAGGGGGCCAACTGCTTGAGCCAGGAGATTTCGCCGCCATGTCAGCATTGTCGCGCTGGCAATTTTCAATTATGCGAGAACGCCTCCGCAGGCCTCGGGCCAAGAGGGCAGGGGGGCGGATGGGGCGATGGGTTTACCGCGCACGAGACCGAGGTCTATCCCATTCCTGAGGATTTGACCGATGAACAAGCGATGATGGTGGAGCCATTGTCTGTGGGGGTTCGTGCGGCATTACGACGGTTGCCACAGCCTAATGAGCGCGTTCTAGTCGTTGGCGCAGGAATCATTGGCCTGACTGTTGTGCAGGCGGTTCGGGCTTTGTCGCCGGATGCCCATATCTCTGTGATGGCGCGATATGATCACCAGGTGGAGATGGCGCGGCAATTGGGCGCGGATGTCGTCATCAAGGGCAAGCAAGACCTGTACGAGGCGGTTGCAGACATCACCGGGGCCAAATTATATCGGGGCATGATGCGAAATCGTATGTTGTTGGGAGGGTTTGATGTTGTGTACGATTGCGTGGGATCGGCTCAGACGACCACAGATAGCCTGCGTTGGGCGCGCGCCGGAGGGGCGGTGGTGATGGTTGGCATTAAATTTTCGCCACTAAAAGTGGATTTAACGCCAGTGTGGTATCAAGAGGTGGACCTTATCGGCGTGTACGCTCATGGCGCGGAAATTTGGGATGGTAGGCCAATCCACACCTATGATTTAACCATCGATTTGTTACGACAAGGCAAACTCGAAGCTGAGGCGTTGATTACACACCGTTTTCCCCTGGAACAGTGGCGAGAGGCAATCCGTACGGCCCAAGACAAACGGACCGGCGCCATCAAAGTCGCCTTCGATTATCGTACGTAAGCGATATCTGGTGGGCGTTTCACGCCATGGCTTTAAAAAATATTGCTGTTGACAGGTTTCAAAGGGAATGGTAGTATTGCTTCCAACTCTCACTTGACGCTTGTCTGGTGAGGTTGTCGATCTGCCTGCACCGTTCAAAACCACGAGGATCGTTGTGTCTGAAAAGAGGTTTCACCGTTTTTTCTACGATCATTTATTGAATTTTTTGTTGCCGCTCATTGCTGTGTTGGCGGCATTGGTGATCGGGGCGTTTATCTTATGGGTGCAAGGGGTCAATCCATGGGAAGCCTACAAAGCCATGTTTGGGGGAGCATTTGGCAGCAAGAACGGCATTGCTGATACGTTGGTGAAATCCATTCCCTTGATGTTGGTGGGACTGGGCATAGCCATTGCTTTTCGTGGCGGGGTGATCAATATTGGTGCGGAA
>WFTO01000253.1 GCA_015485435.1 Anaerolineae bacterium
CCCATCTCGGCTGTGCGATCGCTCTCGGCCGAATATGAATAGGCAAGCGCGGCGACTACCGTCAGTATGAAAACAATAGAAACCACACCATTGAGCTTCACAATAATCGGGGTTCTGGATTTTAAGGCCACTGCAAAACGCTCCTGCTGATCATCTGGATTCCCTGTCAGTGACTACTATCGACTCATGAGGGTAAATATTTAGAAACGATCTACGTCGCCCTGTCCAGACAACGCCGCTACCCACAGCCGTCTAAACCCTCCGCGCTAATAACCGATATCTACCACAGGAAACAACCCCTGGCGACGCTCATCCCCCATGTCCACGCAATCCATAGAGAGCCATCAGGCCAGGCTGCTCTACCGCCTGGCCCCTGTCGATATCGGCATCAATATGATAGCGGCGGCCATACTGGTCGCTATCCATTTCGAGTCGCTGCGCCTTAGCGCCATCCAACCCTTTATGTTGGCCGTGGCCACCATCTGCGGTGGGCGCTTTCTCTTCCTGCTCATCGCCAGGCTCACCATGGACAAGAAGACGCAGCAGCTGACAGGCCTGGGCACGGCTTTGCTATGGCTCGGCACTTTCACCACCGGCGGCGCCTGGGGATCGCTTCCGTTGTTGATGCCCGACCTCGGTTTGAGTGGAGAAGTCTCTCAACTCAGTATCGCCTTCATTATCGCCGCCCTGATGATCTCGGCCCTGGCCGGCAGCGGTATGAGAAACGATCTATGGCTGGCCTTTGCCTTTCCCGCCACCCTCATCCCCCTGGCTCACGCTATTTGGTTGCGCGATACCGAACACGGCATCATCTGGGGCTTTCTCTTCGTCATCGCCTTCATTCTCACCCGCGCCAATGCCGGTTCAAGCGGCATGGGCACGCAACTGAGAAAGCTGGCCCAACACAACATCCAGACAAAGGCGGAACTGGCACAACTGCGCACGGAATCGGTCGCGCAGAAACGGCGCATCGACCAACTCAGCGACGCCCTGCTAAAGGAGCAACAAGCCCATGAACGTATCCATCGCCAGGCCACCACCCTGGAGGAAGAGATGAAAGCGATCTTGCTGGATATTCGCGATGTCTATTTCCGCTGCGACAAAGAAGGCTACATCACCCAGATCTCCCGCGGCATCGAGGATCTCATCGGCATGAGCGCCGACGAACTCCTCGGCACCGAGTTCAAATACCTCTTCTCTTCGGACCAGGTCTACAATAGTTTCGCCGAGGCCCTGGACAACAAAGTCGGCATACTGCGGAACTACAAAACCTCCCTCCGCCACCGCTTCAACCGCGATGTATGGGTCAGCATCAACGCCCGCTACCTGAAAAACGGCCTGGCCCACAAACAGGGGCTATCGGGGCTGATCAGCTTCAGTGAAAAAGATGATCACCTCGACATCTCGATCTAACCGTACAATCACGCCCCCGCGGAAATAGCTAGCCCGGCAATTCTTTCCCCTATTTTTGACCCATTAGTGCTACGTTTATTGAAATCGTAACACTATTGATGTTACTGTAGGCGAAATCGTCGCACCAGCCGCATGCACACATACTGTTAGCTGGAGCACGGTTTATGTTGAGAAGTGTTTAACTCTGCCCTTCATTCGGCCGGATAGTACGGTAGCCTCCTGTCTACCCGGCCTTTTTTCAGGGAGTAGCGAACCATGGTATGTGATTCAACCTATCATCGGCATCTTCATCGTAAGGTAACCCACACGCATCCCCATCGCCATGACGATGGCCACCACACCCATACTCATGATGAGGAAGTCGTGGGTGAGCATAGCCATGAGCATACCCATGAAGAGATAGAGCATACTCATGAGCACACACATGATGATGGACACCACGATCATCAACACGAAGTGTCACAAATATATCCATCAATAGATGAAGAAAAATAAGATCTGACCGCATAGTTGTACCAATAACGGTCTTGCGCCAGTCCCCCCGACTTTGCCGGGGGGATGGTTGTTACTTAAAACGCCATATCCACGCCTGCGGTCAACATGTTTTCCAGGTTAGTGGCCGGGTGTTCATCGACGCTGCCACCGATGGGGTTTTTCGCACTACTTTCAAGATTGAAATGTGCTCGCACATACAGACCGATATTCGGACTGGCGTAGTATTTGGCAATGGTTGATAAAAAGGAGGCATTAATGTTGAGTTGGTCAGTGCTGCCCATGGGAAGCTGTTTCAGGCCACCTGGCGACATCTGGTCATAACGCAAGCCCAACATCCATTTTTCAGTCATTCTATAGTCTGTCTCAAGGCTCAAGCCAGAACCAGAATCTTCCCAGACAGAATTCGACGCCATAGCGTTTCCGGAGTTATTCCATGTTGGCTTGTCGATGGAGTCGGTGACATAAGCGCCGTAGATATCCCATTTATCCCATTGGGCACGCGCGCCAATTCCAGCCCGGGTTATATCAGTGGCCTTATCGGCATACAGTATGGTACCACTCATGTTTAACGTTGAAATTGCTGCGTCCGGTGCTTTGTAGAAAAACGCCGAGACTTGCATAACCTTTCCGCTGTCCGTGGTCCAGTCATAACGTCCCATCAAGTACAGGTCATAACGGTTTTGTTTAGTACCATCGATAGTGGCCTTATCATTGACCGCGACACCCGCCTGGTAGAGAAAGTGACTACCAAAACCACCAGGGCGGCCGTGCACAGCCAACCCGGTTTGGGCGGGCGCATTATAGAGATAGGGTTGGAAAGGTAGAATCGCGTAGCCATCCTGGCCAGCATATGCTGAACCTTGGGTGAGACCGAACATTTTGCTGGAAAATGCCAGTGGCAATAGAGGAATCCGGTTGATGGTGGGTGGGAAAGTGGTGGTATCCGCTTCTGGAAAAATTGGATTAAGTTGCTGGCGGTGGGTTGGAAAGGCAAATAGACCGGATGGATCAAAAACACCTACCTGAACATTGGCAATACTTTGCCCTCCGAGATTGTTGAAGAGAAGGTAAGCCCGTTAAAATTTTAGCGACGCTTCCGGCTCCGTAGCGTTGTATTCCACTTCACTGTAGTACGAAAGGTTTTCCTTGGCCGTGCCTGCAAAAAAGAGGTTGATGATCTTAGGTACCATTATATCGACATCGCTGCGTACACCATCCTCCTTCATGGCATCGGTTTCCTGCTTGAAAGAGGGACGCTGAATGTCGGCTCGAATGCGTACCGCCATCATTTTGGAGATGTCATCCACGGTGACTGGTCCTTGAGCACCGTCAAAAATATGTTTTGCCGTCGTGCCTCCGTCACTGGTTCCTGGCATTTGGTAACCGTTTTCCTTGAACTGCTGACCAAAAGGCTGTCTCTTATAC
>WFTO01000254.1 GCA_015485435.1 Anaerolineae bacterium
CCCTGGCTACGATTCTACGATCCTCATGTCCCTCACCACATTGACTATCCATCCATTCCGTTGCATCACATATTAACAACCGCGGCCCAGGAGGCTGGCGATCACCCTTGCACCAACTTCTTCGGGCGCAAAACCAGCTACGCGGAGATTCATGAAGCGGCCCGACGATTTGCCTGGGGATTGCAACAATGGGGACTAAAACCTGGCGATCGGGTGGGGCTGCTGCTTCCTAACATGCCGCAATTCATCATTGCATATTATGGTATCTTAATGGCCGGAGGCGTCGCCACGCCATTGAATCCCCTTTACACCGAAAACGAACTGTCCTTTCAGGTGTCGGATGCCGGCGCGCGTTTGTTGGTGACGATCCCATTGTTTTTGGAAAAGGCGGTGCGCCTGATCGAAAGCACGCCCCTCGAGGGAGTCATCACGGCTGGACTGAGTCAGGCGTTGCCATTTCCGAAGAATTGGGCCATGGGTTTGAAGGAATTTTTCCAGGCCCGAGGGGTGGATCGTGCGCATGTCCGCACCTTCGCCCAAATGAGCGCCCATGCTCCCCCCTCGAGCTGGCGCCCTCATCACCCCGACCCTGAGGACCTGGCCGTGCTCATCTACAGTGGCGGCACCACCGGCGTGGCCAAAGGCATTATGCTCTCTCATTATGCCCTGGTGGCCAATGCCTATCAAATCCAGGCCTGGGGACAATTGACCCCCGAGGATAGCATTTTGGCTGTACTGCCCCTGTTTCATGGCTTTGGCATGAGCGTCACCATGAACGCGTCCCTCCTTGCCGGTGGTGAAATAATTCTTCTCCCACGGTTCAATCGTCGCGAAGTGCTCCAGGCCATCCAGACGCATCGTCCCACATTTATGGTGGGGGTTCCCACGATGTTCGTGGCGTTCAATCACATGCCCGATATCGAAAACTACGATCTCACCAGCCTCAAAGCCATCTATGTGGGTGCAGCCCCTTTGACCGAGGCGATTAAAACAGCTTTCGAGGCCAAGACGGGCGCTCGCATGATCGAAGGATACGGCCTAACCGAGGCGGTGACCGCGATCATGGCCAATCCGCAAAACGGAACGCATAAAATCGGCAGCATTGGCATTCCCTTTCCGGATGTTGTCGCCAAGATCGTGGATGTCATCACGGGCGAAGATCTGCCCCCGGGCGAACAGGGCGAGATTGTCTTGCAAAGCCCCACCCTCATGCTTGGCTATTGGCGTCGCCCCGAAGCCACTGCCAAAGCCATTCGGGATGGCTGGCTGTTCACGGGAGATATTGGCTATATGGACGAAGATGGCTATTTTTACATTACCGACCGGAAAAAAGATATTATCATTGTGGGAGGATTCAATGTCTTCCCCCGCGAAATCGAAGAAATTTTGTATCAACATCCGAAAGTCAGGGAGGGCGTCGCCATTGGCGTGCCTGACGAATTTCACGGTGAACGCATCAAGCTCTTTGTGGTGCTCAAAGAGGGCGAAACCGCGACCGAAGAGGAGATCATTGCCTATCTTCAAGAACGCCTTGTCCCCTACAAAGTGCCCTCGCAGGTTGAATTTCGAACTGAGCTTCCCAAAAGCGCTATCGGCAAAATTCTGCGGAAGGCGCTTCGAAACGAAATTAAACTTGACGCCAACAAGCGCTGATCTCTCCCTTTCTGCGATCTGCGCCGGCTCCCCATGGCATCATCTACGGTCCAACACTTCCCCCACTCCTTTCAACACATCCTATGACAACCCTTCACGGTGGCGAACTCATCGCCCAAGTCCTCAAAAATCAAGGGACACCTTACCTCTTCACGCTCATCGGCGGCCACATCTCACCCATTCTTGTGGGCGCAAAACAGCAGGGAATTCGCGTCATCGACGTACGTCATGAAGCCACGGCCGTCTTTGCCGCCGATGCCACAGCGCGGCTCTCTGGTGCGCCAGGCGTGGCCGTAGTCACCGCGGGGCCGGGCGTCACCAACACCGTAACTGCCATCAAAAATGCCCAGGTGGCCCAATCCCCTGTAATCCTCATTGGCGGCGCTGCGCCCACGGTGCTGAGAGGTCGCGGCGCGCTCCAAGACGTGGCGCAAATTCCCATCCTCAAATCCGCAGTCAAATGGGCTACGTCGGTCAAACGAGTCAAAGATCTGATACCCACGATGGAGGAGGCCTTCAGGCGAGCGCAACAGGGAACGCCGGGCCCTGTCTTTGTGGAAATCCCCGTGGATTTGCTTTATCCTGAACAGACGGTTCGGGAATTATACCACCTGGGAAAAGGCAAAAGCCTCAGCCAGAAAGCTATCAACACTTACATGAACTGGCATGTCAACAAACTCTTTGCCGGAAAAAACAACGTGCATGCAGGTGCGACCATCCGCATTCCACCGCCCGCACCCGATGATCACAAAACCAGTCAGATCGCCCGACGACTTCGAGAAGCCAAACACCCTCTATTTATCATTGGTAGTCAAGCGGTTCTCGATGTCGACCATATTGAGGAGGTCATCGCTGCCATCGAACGCATCGGTGCGCCCGTGTATCTTTCGGGCATGGCTCGGGGATTGCTGGGCCGAGATCATCCGCTACACATGCGCCACAAACGTCGTCAAGCTCTTCGGGAAGCGGATTTCGTATTGTTGGCTGGCGCGCCTTGCGACTTTCGCATGGATTATGGCCGTCACTTTCGTCGAAGTGCGTTCTATGCAGCCGCCAATCGTAGCAAACATGACCTCACCATGAACCGAAAACCAGATGTGGGGGTTTTAGGCGACCCGGGCGTCTTTTTGCAGATGCTGGCCACCCACTTCAACTCGGACGCCAACCGCTGGGCCGATTGGATCGCTCACCTGCGGGAACGGGACGAAAACCGAAACGATGAGATCCGACGTCTGGCATTAGAGCCAACGGGGAATATTAATCCCTTGCATCTTTTTCTGGAGTTGGATCAACTCATCGGTCCAGACACCATCCTCGTGGCCGATGGTGGGGATTTTGTCGCCACCGCGGCATATATTCTGCAGCCTTCTGGCCCCCTGCGCTGGCTTGACCCAGGCCCCTTTGGCACGCTGGGCGTCGGCGCTGGATTTGCCCTCGCCGCCAAGCTTCATCGTCCCGAAGCCGATGTGTGGATCATTTATGGAGATGGTTCTTTCGGTTATTCGCTCATTGAAATCGATACGTTATACCGGCATGAGTTGCCTGTCACCGCTCTGGTTGGCAACGACGCCAGCTGGGCCCAGATCGCACGCGAGCAGACTCCGATGTTTGGCGATGATGTGGGCACCGTCTTGCGCCACAGCGATTACCATCGAGCGGCCGCTGGCCTCGGAGCCGCAGGTTTCAGCATCGCCGATCCAGAACTTGTGCCCGAGATATTGCATGAAGCCCTCGAAAAAACGCGAGAGGGACGTCCGGTGGTCGTTAATGCCATCCTTGGCAAAAGTGAATTTCGAAAGGGCTCCATCTCGATGTAAGCACCAGAACGCCCGCCTGAAACCTCAGGGGTAAAGAACTACCTTGCAAATAAAAATTGGAGGACGCAGAGGATGGAGATTGAAACGAATGAACGCAGATAAGTAAAGCAAAAATCTGTGAAAATCATCTGCGGCCATCTGCGTTGCAAAGCATCCGCCCCATTAGCGTTCCCATTTTTGTTCGTATCGGTGAGCGGTCGCTCGTGTCGATTGTACCAAAGATAGTAATCCAGAACGCAGGGGAAGGCGGCTAAAGCGCTGCCAATTTGCATTTCAGTCAACAATTTCATAAACTTTGAATGAACGATTCCATTTGGGGCTGAAAGACCTCTTCAAACGTACCATCGTTTTGTCACCCTCCAACGCCATCAACGATCCTTTGTGCGACAAATCTATGCATCTCTTGAGACGACTTCTGGGCGCATTTCAGACTTCATCAATTCCGCAACAATATGCAGGCATGATCGTGGCAGCGGAAGCCATCCGCTGCATACAATGTGGGATTTGCGGGTACAACTGTCCTGCGGATATCCATGTGCGCGACTACGCCCGGCAAGGACTTCTCGTCACAGATCCCCGCTGCATCCTTTGTGGAAATTGTGTTGAAAAATGTCCTCGGGGCACCTTATCCTTTATTCCCAGACCCAAAGGCGCGGTGGTGCGCCCAACGCATCGCCCACACCTCACATTACCAAAAGAGGGGTAACATGCCTGCTCAATATGTAATTATCGGCAATGGCGCGGCGGGTCTGAGCGCAGCAGAAGCCATTCGTCAACATGACGGCCAGGCGCGCATTGTCTTGTTGACGCCAGAACCTTACCTGTTTTATTCTCGACCGGGATTGGCTTACTACCTCGCCAAGGAAATTCCCTGGCGACAAGTCATTGCCCGGAACGAATCCTATTACAAAGAGCATCGATTCGAACTTATCCACCAGCGGTGCGAACGCATCCTCCCCCAAGAGCATGAGATCGAACTCGCGGATGAGCGGCGCTTGCGCTACGATCGACTTTTGATTGCCACAGGCAGTCGGGCTGTCCCCGCGCCATTCCCAGGAGGCGATCTCGATGGGGTGGTTTATCTTGACACCTTGAATCAGGCCAAAGATATTGTCAGACGCACCCGGAAAGCCAAACGCGCCATTGTGGTTGGAGGCGGTGTTACAGCGCTGGAGCTGGTCGAGGGATTTCATGCGCGCGGACTCCATGTCCATTACCTGATGCGTCGCGAGCGCTATTGGTCGGCGTTGCTTTCCCCCGAAGAATCGCGCATCATTGAACATCGTCTGGAAGAGATGGGGATTCAAATCCATCGCCAAACCCATATTCACTCCCTGATCGGGAAAAAGGGGCGGGTGGTGGAGGCCAAATTAAGCAATGGAACCGCCCTGGCATGTGATCTGGTTGGCGTCGCCATCGGCGTACGCCCAAACATCCGTTTGGCTCTCGATGCGGGCCTTCGATGTGAACGGGGCGTTCTGGTCGATGAGCACTTACGCACATCGAACCCCGACATATTCGCTGCAGGTGATGTCGCTCAGATACGAGATCGGTGGTCTGGGGAGTATCGGACTGATAGCCTTTGGCCCAGCGCCGTGGCCAGTGGCCGGGCAGCGGGCGCTAATATGGCCGGCATCAACGAACCCTACGAAAAAGGCGTCCCCTTCAACATGACTCGGCTTTGCGGCATCATGTTGACCGCCATCGGCCAGGCCGCCGCGCAGCAAACCCCCGACGAAAAGCACCTGGAAATATCACGCGGCGCCAGCCAGGTATGGACAGCGCACCCCGCCGGTCGATACGTGCGCTTACAACAAAAAACGGGCGTCAATTCGGTGCGCCTCCTGGTTCGAGATCATCAACTGGTTGGCGCGCTGGTGATGGGTGACCAGGCGCTGGTCACGCCTCTTATCGAACTTATTGGCGCCGGAGTCGATATTTCTCCCATTTTGCCACAATTGCAAGACGCCAACACGCCACTCTCTGATAGCCTGGCACCATTCTGGCGGGCCTGGAAAACAAGGAAGGAGCACCATGCCACAGGATCGGAAAACAGAACTTAAAGCCGCACTCCTCACCATCTTGCTTTTGAGTATCGTTTATGTCGTCTACGCCCAAATAACCACGCCACGCGCCAGTTCTCTGTTCGGCCATGGTATCGGTATCGTGGGCTTTGCCCTCATGCTCGCCACCGAAACCCTGTATAGCCTACGCAAACGGACAACCCTGTTTCGTTGGGGACGCATGAGCC
>WFTO01000255.1 GCA_015485435.1 Anaerolineae bacterium
AGGCTTCGGAACGGCCCCGAAGCCTCTTTGCCATGTCTTCACGTCCCTCAAAAGCAACGCATAATTCCTTCCATCTCTTGAACTATTGTATACGATTGTGGTATCATCCCTTTTCAATTGACTATTCCCTCCCCGCCCTCTCTCAGATAGACAAAGTGAAATTTTTGTCATCTTTGGCGAAGGGATTGTTCATTGGATTTTCATCTCAATCCACTAAAATAGAATTTGCAAGGCTTATCTGTGGGTTCCTCTCGCCGAAAGCGAAGCGCTTTGGGTTGTGTAAGAGTGAGTCCCCGAGGATATGCCTGCGTAACTCTTTACGGAGGTTTCTCTTTTCATGCACAAGAAGACCTATCTGCTTCTTGCGACAATCCTGATTCTCTCAACTGTCCTTCTGCTTACTCCTGTCGCTTTCGCAAACATCGAAACCAATCTCGCCCCTTCATCACCCACCTTTGGTTCAGGTGACGAAGTTTCTCCCACCCCGGTCGTTCAACCGGACAGGGTCGATTACGCTGTTCCCCCCGCAGGTAAACCTGGCTTTTTCATTACAAGCAGCACGTGGAGCCCTCGTCCCGGGCAACCATACTCCGCCACTGGCGCCTATCAATTCTGGAATTGGGCATCTTTCAACTATGGGCCTGGGCAATATAATTTCTCCCAACTCGATCAGTGGATCCAAACAAATGTGAACCTGGGCTACACCTCATTAGGCGTAGCTATCAACACGTACACGGGTCGCAACTCGTCGCCCTGTGGCGTGATTGATCAGGGTGTCGACGCCATGCCCAAATATGTGCAGGCTGGTCGCGATGGCATCTTTGGCACCGATGATGACGCCGTCCTCCTCGCAGACATCCCCGATCAACGCAATCAGGATAACTGCACCAATTATGGCGGCCCCTGGTACGTCCCCAATTACACCAACGATTACTACCAGGAGCAATACAACGCATTCATCCAGGCGTTGGCCGACCATCTTTTGAACTCACCCTATCGGGACAAGATAGGCTGGATTTCCATCGGCACCGGCAAAGACGGCGAAAACATCCCGGTGGACAACATGGATGATGATTTCTTGCTTCAGCACATCTCCATCACCGACTGGGTAAACTATGTCAAAAAGGTCATGGATATGTACGCCGACGCTTTTTACGACAGCTCCGGCTTTCCCCGTATCCAGTTGACCGTCCAAAATGCGCCATTCTATCGTCGTTCTTGGGAACGCCGCGACATCGCCAACTACGCCAACCAGAAACGCATCGGTGTTTCGATTAACGGCGCCACTTCTGACTTCGACTCTGTGCTGCTATGCGACCATCCAGACCCCACCGTGACCTGTACAGGCATTTACGATCAAGCGGTCCAATACAGCAACAGCATCCCGGTGCAGCTCGAGACGTATGGCTATATGACAGGCACAGAGAATGAATTCTATGTAACTATGGCACGGGCGCTCCATTTCCGGGCCGATTACATCCGCCTTTCCTACTTCTGGCTCTACCCTGGCATGGACACGGATGTCAATCGTAAGATTGCGAAATGGACGACGAAGTATATGGGCAAGGGATTTTTGCCAGGGCAGGAAGAGCCCCCCAGCATTTGGGCCCGCATGCGAGAACATCGCAATCCTGTTTATCTGAATTACGCCACCGTCACCTCGAACTTCTGGCCCTATATCGGGAACTACGAGTTCTTCCTTTCTCAAAGACATCTACCTGAATACAAAGCCGTCACCATCCCAGTCACCGATGACGAACGCATCACCTGGCTGGGAAGCAACAGCAAACCGGAATATCAGGAACGCTGGCATACCAACACCCACCCGTTTGACCAGAAACTCTATGATGCCGGGCTCTACAAGCTTGAGGGGCGAAACGTGCAGACCCAGGTAGATCCTGGCTGGGTGGCTCGCCGCACCGACCAGGCCACTGGCAATGTCCGCTTCATCTTTGACGCCGCCGACAAATACTTCGACCAGACCACGCCGACCACCTATAAAGCCATTGTCACCGTCACCTATCTCGACACCGGCACCGACAAATGGTTCTTGCAATACGATAGCGTCAGCGGTCCTAAACCGGCTACGCCTTATGCCATCAACGACTGGACGCCCGAATTAGGCTTGGCGCTTGACGGCGGTTTGCCCACCACGGGCGTACTCGACACCCCTACCGACCCCTACATTACCAAAACCAATACCGGCAAATGGAAAGTCGCCACCTTCCTCATCGAGGACGGCAACTTTAATAACGGCCTCTTCGACGGCAACGGCGACCTGGCCATCGATTCTCGAGACCCCCTTACCGGCGAACTCGACGGCGATGAATACATCCATCATATCGACGTCCAAAAAGTCGATGAATTCAAAGAACCCGTGAAAACTGGCGTCTATGGTTTTGTCTACGTCGACATGAACGAGAACGGTCAGCGAGACGCCTGGGAGCCAGGCATTCACAACGCCAGCGTCACCCTGGATGGCGCCTTCGACTACACCACGCGAACCTCCGCCAGCGGGTACTACGAATTCGACGATGTCATTCCTGGGCAATACACCCTCTCGGCCACTCCGCCCCAGGGCTACGAACAACTTACCCCGACGAACATCGCTATCTACATCGTGGACGGGAATATGCTCGAAGTTAACTTCCAGCATCCCCCCATCGAAACTCCCACCTACATCTACATGCCCATCATTCAATCACCGTAACCATGAACAGCCTCATCCCTGGTCAGCAGGGATGAGGCTGCATCTATCTGGCCAATGCACCTTCTCCGCCCACAACATCATTCTTCGCCCCACGCCCACCCGTCACCACCTTCGCTCCCCCGGGAAGCTCGCTTCATGACAAGGAAGGACGCAGAGATGATCAGTAGCAAGCCCCAAATCGTTAATCCAGCTTTTCGTCCTGCAACGTCCGGTTACGCCGAAACAAACGAAGACGCTGCCTATATCATCGGTTATGTCCCTGTAG
>WFTO01000256.1 GCA_015485435.1 Anaerolineae bacterium
AGATGTGTATAAGAGACAGCTGTGGTCTTCCCTATGATGATCGGAGGCGCGGCCCTGCTGCCTCTGTTCCTGGCCCTTATCGAGATGGTCGTGCGCAAGCAGGAAGAGAAGGGTAATACGCCTTTTCTGCCTGTAGCGTACATCGTGGTGGGGGCCGGTGTGCTGGGTATGCAAGTGTTGGCCGGGCATGTGGAGATCACCTACTATTTCCTCCTGGTGGGGGCGATGTACAGCGCTTGGCGGCTGTTTGGCGTGTGGCGACGTTTGGGCGTGTGGCGGCCCGTGCTGCGCATCGCGGGTTGGCTGCTATTTATGGTGGTCACGGGGCTGATGCTGGGCGCGGTGCAGTTTATTCCTTTGTATGAGTTGGTCACTCAGAATTTCCGCGAAGGCTCGGCAAGTTATGATCAGGTGGTGAATTGGGCCTGGCCCAATCGCCACATCATCACTTTTTTCATTCCCGATTTCTATGGCAACCCCGCTCATCACGTTATTCGCGACTGGTGGACGGGGGAAGCGTATCATGTGTGGAAGAATGCGGCCGGTCAGGATGTGAATACCGTGTTCTGGGGGATTAAGAATTATGTGGAGGGTGCGAATTATCTGGGTATTCTGACGCTGGTTTTTGCCGCTGCCGCGGCCTTTGATGTGGTGGGAAGATTGCGAGGTGGGCCGGTGCGTCAGCCCAAGGACAAGCCCGGCTGGGTGCGTCCTCCCACGGGCAGGTTCTACGTGGTCGGCTTCGCGTTGCTTGCGCTGCTCTCTTTGGCTTTCGCCTTCGGAACACCTCTGTACGCCATTCTTTTCTATGGTCTGCCAGGTTACAATCAGCTTCATTCTGCATTCCGATGGGTGTTCCCCTATACCCTGGCTATGGCCATGCTGGCTGGCTTTGGCGTAGAACGTCTGCAGCTGGCCATTGAAGGAGGCCATTTGACCCGGTTGGGCGGTCCGCGGCGTTTTTATTGGCTCACATTCCCCGAGCTGGCCCGGCTGGCGGGATGGTTGCTGACGTGTGTCGGGGGGAGCACCTTGACGGTATTGCTGATCAGCCGTTTCTTCCCCGGTCCCTTCGTTGCTTTGGGCGATAAGATCATCGCAGGGTCAGATCTGGCGGCCAACGTGTTCGGCAATGGGAGCCTTTTTTGGAGCTACGAGGCCCTGCGATTCTTGCAATTTGGATTCATGACGTTGGCATCGGGCGGGGTGTTATTGTTGGCGACGTCGGCCTGGGGCCAGAAGGTGCTTATCGGTGCTGTGAGCAAACAAGCCGAAACTGATGCCAAAGCCGATCCCGGCTACACCTGGTCTGTGGGGCTGCGCCTGTGGCAGGTCGCTGCTCTGGGCATTTTGCTGCTGGACCTGTGGCTCATCGGTTATTCTTTCAATCCCAAAACCGATCCGGCGTTGCTTTCCTTCAAACCGCCAGCCATCCAATGGCTGAGAGAGCAGCGTTCCCCTGATCAACCCTGGCGTTTTACCACATATCAATTGCCTGAGGAGCAGAAGACCCTGAATGCGAATCTGGGCATGCTGGTTCGCCTGCAAGATGTACGCGGCTATGATTCCATCATCCTAAAGCAGTACGCTGACTACATGGGGCAACTGCAAACTCAGGGCGATTTGCTTTACAACCGCATTGCGCCCATCTATGCCCCCAATACCCCGGCACTGCATGATCCTCTCTTCCATTTGCTGGGTGTGAGATATGTCGTCACCACCCAGGTGTTGGATGAGCCTGACTATCGGTTGGTTTATGATGGCGAGGTGCGGGTGTATGAAAACATGCAAGCATTCCCTCGGGTCTTGGTCGTGCCTGAAGCGATCCAGGCGTCCTCAGGGGCGTTATATGAAACTTTGCGCAGCATCGATCTGCGTCAGACGGTGATCATCGAGAGCGAAGGGGCATTGCCTCCTCCTGCATTTGGCCAGCAGCGAGAGGCCCGAGTCATCTCCTATGGCCTGAATGATGTGTTGGTCGAGGTGCAGATGGATGCACCGGGCTGGGTGTTGCTGACCGATGCGTATTTCTCAGGATGGCGGGCTTATGTGCGTCCTATGGTGACGCCGGATTCGGGTCTGGAGCCGCCAGATGAAATGGAGACGCCGATTTACCGGGCGGATGGCATCTTTCGGGCTGTGTACATCGACCAACCGGGTTGGTATCAGGTGCGTTTTCACTACACGCCCATGTCTTTCAAGATGGGGCTGTTCGCTAGCTTTTTGGCAGCCATGCTTCTGTTCCTCCTTATCGGTTGGTGGGCGTGGGGTAAATTCTATCATGAGGCCGAGGGTGAAGGCGCGGACGTGAAGCGGGTGGCCAAGAACTCTCTCGTGCCTATGGGTATGTCTTTGGTGAACAAGCTTATCGATTACGCCTTTGCCTTGCTGCGGCTCAGGATACTCATGCCCGCGGGGGAGGGGGCCTATACCTTCGCGGTGCAGTTCTACAGCTTGTTCGAGATACTGGTGCGTTTTGGGCTGGGCACCCTGCTCACGCGCGAGATCGCCAAAAAGAAAGATGAGCAAAATGCCAACCAGTTTTTGAGCAATGTGGTGCTGTTACGTATCACTCTGTGGTTCATTTCTTTACCGGTGATGGCGTTTGTCACCTGGTTGTATTGGCATAACGGCGCCATCGACAATGCTACGGTGGGGGCCATTTCGTTGTTTGCGGTCGCGCTCTTCTTTGCCAGCATCAACGATGCTTTTTCGTCGGTGTTCTATGCGTATGAAAAGATGGAATATCCGGCCGGGATCGCGTCCTTTATTGCCTTGGCCAAGGTGACGCTGGGGGCGTTGACGTTGTTTTTGGGATGGGGGTTCGTCGGATTGGCGGGTGTGGCTCTGGTAATGAACGCGGTGCAGATGGTGTGGCTATATTTGCTCATGAGCCGTCATCTTATCTCTTTGCGGTTGATGCCCGATTGGGCGTTGCAAAAGTGGATGCTGATCGAAAGCTATCCTCTGATGCTCAATCATCTGCTGGCCACGGTCTTTTGGCGGATTGATATTTTGATCCTCACGCCTGTGGTGGGGGCGTTCGGCGTGGGCCTCTATTCCGCGGCCTATAAGTATATCGACGGCCTCAACGTCATTCCCAGCTACTTCACCCTGGCCATCTTCCCGGTCATGTCTCGTTTTGCGGCCAACTCGCCCGACTCTTTGGCCCGCACCCATCGGCTTAGCCTACGCTTGCTCACGATGATAGCCATCCCCATCATGGTTTTTGTGATTTTCACGGCAGAACCCTTGATCCTCATTTTGGGTGGGTCCGATTATGTACCAGGTTCGGTGCTGCCTTTGCAATTATTGGTCCTAAGCATCCCCATTGGCTTTATGAACTCGGTAACACATTATGTGCTGATTGCCATCGGCAAGCAGAAATTTTTGACCTGGGCCTTTGTGGGCGGCGTGATCTTTAACACTGTGACCAATTTGCTCCTCATTCCGCGGTTCGGTGTGCCTGCGGCCGCGGTGACCACCATCTTTTCCGAATTTTCCCTCTTTTTCCCCTTTATGTGGGCGGTGCATCGTCATATTGCGCCCATTCCCTGGTTTGATGTGTTATGGCGGCAATTTTTAGCGGGTGCTGCTATGGCCGCTGTGTTCATTCTGGTGGGACCATTTAGCCTGGTTTTAGCCATTATCCTCGCCTTTGTTGCGTATTTGAGCGTGTTATTGGCTGCTGGCGCGCACAAGATGGAGGACATGGAAGCTGTTTTGGGATTGATACCGTCAGGGCGGATGCGGGCCTGGCTGGGCGTGAGTTGATTCATAACCAGAGAAGGGGTCGGTGTATTGCCGTGGAATGAGACATCGACCTTGGCAATGACTTGATATCTTTTGGAGTTTACGACATGGGCCTTGGCGTGAAGCAGCGTTGGGTCTCGTATAGGGATTTCTTGTATCGAAAAGATAGATGTCTTGCCGGGGGCATGGTGTTGACGCCTGTTCCTTTTTGGGCTTGCCATCGCAATTACCGATCTTTTGTTTGTTCCTCTTGGCTCTCTCTGATATGATTGGATGTGGTTGCGTTCAATTCATGAAAGGAGATCGTCATGAGCAAATGTCCAAATTGCGGCGCCGTTGTCTCCAGGCGTGATCAGGTATGCTCCTATTGCGGTACGGAGAATCCAAACTATATACCGCCTGACGATGAAGTCAATGCGCTTTTAGAAAAAGGCATGAATGCCTATCTGCAAGCCGAATACGCACTGGCCAGCGCCTGCTATCGTCAAGCGGTGGAGTTGGACCCGGATATCTTTACTGCTTATTTCTACCTGGCTGCGAGTTTGAATGTGTTGGGGCGTGAGGAGGAAGCCATTGAAGCAATGAAAAAGGCGCGTGACATTCGACCAGGAAACACCGCTGTCTATTACAATTTGGGGTTATTATCGCAACAGGTGGGTAAAACACAAGAAGCGCGAGCCTATTTGCAGCAAGCGCAGCAGCTGGTCGAATCGGATCCAATGCTACAAGATCCCAAACAGATGCGGCAACGCATCAAAAATGCATTGGCCGACCTTTAGCATACGCACGGAGTCAACCATGCTGGCCCATCGTCGCTGGAAGGTTGGTCTGGCATGGCTGGTTTGCCATGTGAGGAACGTTTTAGGGTGCCTTGGAGGAAAAATGACCGTGGATGAAGAAGTAAGTATGACCATATTGATCCAGGGCGCAAAATCTACGCAATGGCATCATCTGTCATCCCCGATTTGTCATGATTCATGAGGAGGAATTCTGTTGGAACCCTTAGTTTTGCTGGAGAATATTTGGTTAACTGTCAGTATTTGGAGTGTGCTGTTTTTCGGACAAGTTTTGCTCACCAGGGTGCTTGAACAAAGATATCGTGCGCATTTACTTAGATTCATTGTTTATGAAGACATGGTTCAGAACGCAACCGAATCGAAGTCTTCTGTAAATCAATGGAAGCGCTGGATATTGCGTTGGTCTTTTGCCGCATTGTGTTTCTATGTGATTTGGTGGTTGTCAGAAGTCGTTGTGCAGAATCAAGGGTTATTCAGCTTTATGGTGGGGGCTTTGATGTTGCAAGTAGGAACGAATTATCTGAGAAACGTCAGGAGTTGGGCGATGATCCGTTATGCACAGCTGGGAGGGATTGAAGGCAATATCAGATATTCGCGATGGTTTTTGTTGAAGGTGTTGGCAATGGAGTTTGTTGGTTTTGGCGTGTTGTTTTTTGCGTTGGGCTGGCTGTTTTCAAGTTGGTTTTTTTATGGCGGAGCTTATAGTCAGTGGCTCATGGCTTTGTGGTATTGGCGCCTGTCGCGTATTGCGTCCGCGTAGGCTTGGTGTTTAGTTTTTTCGAACGTAGGCTTGATTGCTGCGTCGATGTTTCAGGAAGTCAGATAAAAGGAGATGAATATTCCACTGCAACTTATCTTGTTTAGCATCCCAGCGATCGTTTATATTGCCTTCCTCAGAAAGCGTGGGGTTGTGTGGTGCGAGGCGTTTTGCAGCTGTCGGTTGGCGAACTTGTCCGACACGCTACTATCTTTGGGGGTTGGCGCTTACTGTAATGCTCGTTGCTTTGGGATGGGAGGCGATGCAGCTGGCGCCAGATGAGATTTTCGACAATGCCAACACAACATAAGTGCATCAGCCTATGCGGGTTGGCGCCCACCTTCACGACATTGCTGATGATTGTGTTGTGAGAAGCGTTTTTCGTGGCGCTTGGTGAAGAGATATGCTTACGTGGGTTTGTTGGCGGTTTGTTGATGCGGTGGTTTGTTTTTTGGGGTGGCAATACGATTCAGGCGTTGTTGTTTTTGGCGCTACAAGGATTGTTGTTGGTCAGTCTTCGCTTGATCGGGCTTGTTGTCGTGCAGTTTTTGGCGGGATGGCTGCTGGGTTGGTTGCGTTTTCGTTCAGGTAGTATTTCGCTTGGCTGGATGCCCCACAGCCTGCCGAATGCGTTGATCGCTTTTGCTATATTGATGCGTAAAACGAAAGACGCCTGCGAGAGCATTGTTGGATGGGAAAAAGCTCCACCCATCCACAACGTTCTCCAGACGCCTTTCATTTGTCCATTATCTGTCGCCCGAGAGCACCGCATCAGTTAAAGTAGGATGCGAGTAGGCGATTATTGTTGAATGAAAGGGATGCTTGGTTGCTGCGAGAGCCTGATGAAAGTGAACCCATTACCACCAGGTAACGTCGAAGCGATCAAGATTCATCACTTTGTTCCAGGCGGCGACGAAATCTCGCACAAATTTCTCCTGGTTATCGTCCTGGGCGTAGAATTCCGCCTGGGCGCGCAGTTGTGAATTAGCGCCGAAGACCAGGTCTACGCGAGTTGCGGTCCATTTGCGTTTCCCGGTCTTGCGGTCGAAGCCCTCGAAGAGTTGTGCGTCCGCAGAGGCGGGCTTCCATTCGATCTCCATGTCCAACAAGTTGACGAAGAAGTCATTGGTGAGTGCGCCTGGCCGATCTGTGAAAATGCCGTGGGGCACGCCACCGTAGTTGGCTCCAAGCGCGCGCATGCCACCGACGAGCACCGTCATCTCCGGCACGGTGAGAGTCAGGAGCTGCGCCTTGTCGATGAGAGCTTGTTCGGCTGGAAATTCACAGCCGGGCATCAGGTAGTTGCGAAAACCATCGGCTGCCGGTTTTAGATAGTTGAACGACTCGACGTCGGTCTGCTCTTGGGAGGCGTCAGTGCGGCCGGGAACGAAGGGAACCTGCACCGAGAAGCCTGCGCGGCGGGCAGCTTCTTCGATGGCGGCGTTGCCGCCGAGAACGATGAGATCGGCGAGTGAAACCCGTTTGCCGTTGGTCTGGGCGTTGTTGAACTCGGCCTGGATCTTTTCGAGCACGCCAAGCACGTTGGCGAG
>WFTO01000257.1 GCA_015485435.1 Anaerolineae bacterium
CCCAGATAGACGGTGCCATCCAGGTCCAAAAGCACGGCTTGAATATCGCCAGAAATCCTTTGAGGGTTCATGGGTGCAACATAGAGCGAACGAAACATGCGCTCAAAGGGCGGCTACCACCCCAAAACAGCCTGATTCCAGGCCTCCTCTGCACTTAACTGCCCGGAAAGGACAGCCACGACAGCTTGATGGACAACGCGTGCCATTTCTTTATCCTGAGCGAAGGGTGGCAACAAAACCCCTTGTTCCAATGCTTCGGAAGCAAAACGATGAAAGTCGTTGGTTGGCCATTGCATGAGGGAAGTACGACGAGCGGGCAACATGTGCGCCTGATAGCTCCAATCCGCCAGGGTTTCGGTAGCCATGAGGCTGCTTAGCAGTTCAGAGGCCAGGGCTTGTTTTTTTTCATCTGCGGTGATGATGGCATACGCCCAGCCATGCATCAAATAACGCCCCTGGCCGTCCTGCGTGGGAGTAGGACCAAACCGTAAAAAGGTTGCTTCGCCCTGTTGGGCCAACCACAAGGAGGCGGTTGTTTCCGCCATTGGCGTCGCACCCTGCAATGCCCGCTCCCAGGTGTCTTTGGGGTTATTCGTCTGGGCTCCAGCCTTATCAATCAAACCCTGCTGAAAGGCGGCCTCATAGAATGCCAATAAACTTCGCAAGGCTTCACGATTCCGCGCCGGATCTTCCCCTTTTGGCACGGCGCTGAGATAATGAAGAAGGATGGCGTCGGTCCATGAGGACTCAGAGCCGCCATAAGGAAAGGCGTAAGCGGCATTGGAGGATAAAATCACTTCCCAGGTGGCCGGAGGATCGGACAGTGCAGCGGGGAGAAAGGCCAAGTGTTCAAAGTCGACCACAAATGGGAGACTCATCCATTCTCCATCCACCATGCTTGCCTCTTGGGCGAATGGGTATAGGTCCCCCAGTATGTTGTTGGACAGAATGGGCGTTAGGGGTTGCAATAAGTCGGCCTGGGCCGCCGTGGCCACATCTTGAAAGGGAAGAGCAATGATATCGGGCAAGAGCGAAGGGGCGACAGGTTGCGCTTTTTGTAGCCAATCGAGCAATCCGCCCGGGCCTCGTGGGAGTTTGGCAACCACGCTTACCTGCACATCTCGCTTTTCCTCAAAGGCCAGGATCCGTGTCTGTAATAATGCGTAACTTTCGCTCTCCTCTTGCACCATCCAATCGGGCAACCAGATGGTGAGGGTGGCTGGCTCAGGCGTCACTGGTTGTGGGGTCACCAAAGGCAATGAGGGGATAGGGCTGGGCGTCTGGGTGGCTTCGGGGGTGGCCGCGGGAGCGCAGGCAGCAAACAACAGTGCCGCCGATATCATGATAACGATGGAGAATACTTGTCTCATAGAAAATATGGCTCGATGGGCCAATGAGGATTTCATGGAGGCCTCCGCGATGGATGATGGGCTAACCACATCAGGGAGGCTTTGTTTTTGACGCCCGGAGTTTTGTCGGTGATGGTCCGATTATTGCAGCAATGAGGCGAAAATGTCCAATGTTTCTTCGATATCTTCGGCCTCGATGCCATAATGAGTCACAGCGCGAATCCGACCCGGCCCCAAGGCAAGCACGCCCACGTCCTCCGCCAGAAGCGCTTTCTGAAGCGTTCGGGCATTGAAACGAGGATGGTCGACATGGAAGTAAACGATGTTTGTGTGCACGGGTTCGGGTTGAATGCCGGGAATACGGGAAAGACCATTCGCCAGCCGGCGAGCATTGGCGTGATCCTCACGAAGCCGATCAATCATTTCTGTCAATGCCACGATGCCGGCAGCGGCGATGACGCCCGCCTGACGCATGCCGCCCCCCAACATCTTTCGGGCCCGACGCGCCCGTTTAATAAATGCCCTGGATCCGACAACGACCGAACCGACCGGCGCGCTCAGTCCCTTACTAAGGCAAAATGTAACCGAATCTGCATGGCGAGTCAGGGCCTTGACATCCACTTCCTGAGCGATCGCGGCGTTAAAAATGCGGGCGCCATCGATATGCAGTTTGAGACCGTAACGTTGCGCCAGCGCGGCCACCGCATCGGTATACTCAGGTGTAAGAAAAGCGCCGCCGCAACGATTGTGGGTGTTTTCCAGGCTTATCGCCCTGGTGATGCCAAAATGGACATTATCAGGCATGATGGCGGCTTCAATATCCTCAAGCCGCAGAATTCCATCCGGCTGGTTCATCACAATGCGCGGCGCAATACCGCCGAGCACGGCCGTTCCAACCTGCTCGTAGTTGTAGGTGTGGGAATTATGTCCCATGATGACTTCATCACCCCGTTGACAATGCGCAAGAAGGCTGACGAGGTTGCCCTGCGTGCCGCTAGAGACCAAAAGTCCCGCTTCTTTATCGAACATGGCCGCCGCCATGGCCTCAAGCTGATTGACGGTCGGGTCTTCTCCGAACACATCATCGCCGACATGGGCGCGGGCCATGGCCTCTCGCATGGCAGGGGTTGGTTGGGTGACGGTGTCTGAACGAAGATCGATTCGTGGAGGGGTCATGGGCGTTGTGTCAGACTAGAGGGAGCGTGGATGGCAGGTCAAGAAGCGGCTTCCTCGGAAGGAGCATCGAACAGCGGGAGATCGTTGAGGATGTTTTCGGTATCGGGACGGGAGTCAAGGATCACCCCTCCCTCTTGGAGGTCTTCAAGGGGTAAATCCTCATATTTCGGCCAGATTCGCGCCCGAACCGCTTGCAGCCGTTGTTCCAATAGCAACACCTCGCTGGCGGTCAACCCATAACGATTTTGGGGATGCAGCAAGGTCTCGATGATGTCTTGCGCAAGGTGCCGCGCCAATTCAAGATTCGTATCAAAGAATCGCCATTCTCGCAAAGGCACTTGTAAAATGGCCTGCGTAATAAAGAGAAAAGCGCTGGGAGTAATCGGATGCCGTTGACGCAAAGGGACGACATGGCGTTGCAATTGCATGGCCAAATCCCATTCGACACCCGCCGGCGCGGTAATGTCTTTACCCATCAGGAAATAGAAGCGATCGACGTTGCTGATGAGCTCAAAAAGGGTGTCGTACGAGGCGCCCTGGGGAGGACACCGTCGTATTTCAGCGCCCACCTGAACGGGTAATTGGGCCAACAGATGTCCAATGATGCTGCGCTGAGCCTCCAGGTCCGCGGTAGTTGCCACGTAAATGCGAAGTTTTTCAGCCATCATGCATCTTTTACAGTCTGGGCAATTCGCTGTTCGGAGTAACCAAGGCGGCGCAATGGGTGGATCAAATCATCGATGAGGTTGGGATAATATGTGCGAAGAAGTACGGTGACGCCTTCAGGTTCAATCAGGTATTCGCCAAGTTGGGCGGGTAAGACAAGAGATTGCCCCAGGCGCAGAGGTTCCCCTGCAACCGTTGCCCGCCCTTGAATCACCGTCCAGGTTTCGAAGCTGGTGGGACGGGTGGTGAAGGATGTTGGTTGCGACAACTGCAGACGTTCCAGCGCGAAATAAGGACATGCCACCAATAAATCCCTCCCAGCCTCCAATGTCAGTGGTGGGATTTTCTCTTGCTCGGGAGGATGGTAATGAATCACATCCAGGGCTTTTTCCAGATGAAGTTCACGCAATTTCCCATCTGGCCCGCGTCGCTGATAATCGTAGACGCGGTAGGTCAGGTCCGATTTTTGCTGGATCTCAAAGAGCAGAATGCCCTCATTGATGGCATGCAATGTGCCCGCAGGCACAAACACCACATCCCCGGCCTGCACAGGCACATAATTCACCAACTCCTCCAACCTACCATCCGCGACTGCGCTTGCAAATTCCTGGCGATTACTGGGCCTTTTCAGCCCGTAGATCAACGTCGCACCCGGTTCGGCATGGAGGATGTACCAGGCCTCAGTCTTGCCGTGAAATCCTGTATGGGCTTCGACCGAGTGGGCATAGGCGTCATCAGGATGGACCTGAATGCTTAACTTGGCGTTGGCATCGATAAATTTCGCCAATTGTGGGAAATCATGCCCATACCGTGGGATGCTTTGGCTTCCTAACAGCTGGGCGCCCAGCTGCTCGGACGCCTCTTCCAGGGTCTTGTCAGCCAATTCGCCATTCAGGATGCGATTTTTGGCATAGATCAGCCAGACTTCGGCTAGATCTTTCGGCAGGGGGTCGGGCAGCCCCAGCCATCGCGCCAAACGCTGCCCGCCCCACAAACGATGATCCAGTTTGGGTTCGAGTCGAAGAGGATAAATCATCATGTTCATGAACGGTTGGGCGATCGATGACGCCGGCTTAGGCCAGAATCCGCTCGATCTCAGCGAGCACGTCATCACTCAGGGTGACGCCGCTGGCCTTCATGTTTTCTTCCACCTGTTCAGGCCGACTGGCGCCGGTGATCACGCTGGTGATCTCAGGGCGTCTCAGAATCCATGCCAGGGCCAGCTGCGGCATGGTCAGGCCCAAATCGCCAGCGATTTGGTTAAGCTTCTTCACGCGCTCAATATTTTCTGGGGTCAGGTCCTCTTTGATCCAATGCGAGATGGTGGCGCGAGAGCCTTCGGGGATGCCATCGAGATATTTGGTGGTCAGAACACCTTGGGCCAATGGGCTCCAAACGACGATGCCCAGCCCTTTCTCAGCGCACATAGGCATGATCGCGTCTTCGATATGACGATCGAGCATGTTGTAGCGAGGTTGCTCCACAAATGGCTGGTAACCCAACCACTCCTTGGCGATCTCCACGGCACCCTCGATCTGGTCCGCCTCCCAGACGCTGGTGCCCCAATAGAGAATTTTGCCCTGTTTTACCAGATCGGTCATCGCTCGCACGACCTCTTCCAGGGGCGTTTCCTCATCGTAGCGATGGCAGAAATAAATGTCCAGATAATCGGTGTCCAGACGCCTGAGGCTACCCTCCACAGATTCCATAATGTGTTTACGGCTCAATCCGCGGTCGTTGACATTATCGCTCATGGGCCAATACACTTTGCTCGAAATCACAAAATCGGTGCGCTTTTTCCCTTTGAGCCAGGCACCGACCACGCGTTCCGCGTTACCGCGGGCGTAGATATCCGCCAGATCAATAAAGTTTGCCCCATGCTCGACGGCCGCATCCAGACATGCGAAAGAAGTCTGGTCATCGACGCTCCCACCGAAGGTCAACCAACCGCCCAGAGAAATTTCGCTGAGTTTCAGGCCCGTACGGCCCATGTTTCGATATTCCATATTGCACTCCTTTCAAATTGGTGTTGATGTATCATCATAAAATCTTTCGAAATGCATCCATAGCTATTTACCGAGCAGTCCATCCGGCATCCAACGTAAACACAGCGCCCGTAATATTTCGGGCTTCTTCCGAACAAAGATAACGCACCATGGCAGCGACTTCGTCTGGCTCAATGAGCCGTTTGATGGCAGCGGGTTCCAGCATCACCCGTTCAATCACCTCTTCTTCCGAGATGCCGCGCGTGCGCGCCTGATCCGCGATCTGCTTTTCTACCAACGGGGTGCGAACATAAGCTGGCGCAATCGCATTCACCGTAATCCCCAAAGGACCTCCTTCCAACGCCGTTGTACGAGTTAGTCCAATGAGTCCATGTTTGGCCGCGACATAAGCACTTTTGAAGGGAGATGCCACCAGGCCGTGGATGGACGCGATATTGATGATTCGCCCCCATCCCTGGGATTTCATGCCTGACCACACGTATCTTGTTAAGAGAAATGGCGCCGTGAGCATCACAGCCAACATCCTATCCCATACATCCTCAGGGAAGACATCCACGGGATCAATATGCTGAAAGCCGGCGACGTTGACCAGAATGTCGACTCGGCCAAATTGTTCCAGGGTCGCTTGCACCAAATGGCGACAATCCTGTCTTTGGGTCAAATCAGAATGGATAAAGGTGGCGCCCACCTCTTGGGCGACGCGTTGTCCGCCATCGATGTTGATGTCGGCCAGGACCACTCGATAAGGCTCGCGTGCGAACATCTCGACAATGGCCCGGCCAATGCCGCTCGCTCCCCCGGTGACAAGAACCACTTTTGTAGGTGAATACGTTGTCTGACTCATCTTGAAAAAGGATGAAAGCGCTGATTCGACGAGACCGGAGGTTTGCTACGCCATCAGTCGCCAATCGTCACGGCCAACCGATCAAGCAAGAACACAGCAGCGAAGCCAACTGTGGCTAAAATCAAAGCGACCACCACCTCTATATTGAAAGCGCTGGGAAGCACGTTATGAACGACGGTGGGGATCGTATTGCCATGACTGTCGGTAATCGACTCTACAACTACCTTCCAGGGCCATAATTTACGCAAACTGCCCAGCATAAAACCGGTTAAAATGGCCACTGTAAGATCGTGATGCTTGCGGAACAGCCAGCCCAGCGCCTGTGCGAAGGTGACCAGCCCCACAGCTGCGCCAGCAGAGAGGATGGCCAGACTCATCAAATCGCGATTATTGACTGCGCTCAGGGCAAATTGATACTTTCCCAACAAAACCAGGATAAAAGCTCCAGAAATGCCGGGCAAGATCATGGCCGTGCTGGCGAGGGCACCACTTAAGAAGATGTAGAGAATCGTATTCGGCGTTTGGGCTGGAACCGCCCCGACAAGCAAATAAGCGCCGATCGCGGCCAGCAACAAGGATATCCCCAGCGTCAGGGTCCATTGTTTAATGCGTCGAGCAACCGTAATCACGGAGGCCAAAACCAACCCGAAGAAGAAACTCCAAATGTAAACGGGCTTATTCAACAACATCCACTCAATACCCTTCGCCAGGGTCAAAAAAGCCAGAATAATTCCCGATCCCAAAGCCAGGAGAAATGGGAAGTTAATGGCCCGTATGGCCTCCCGGATACGAAAATGCAACACGGCGTCCCAAAACTCTTTGCGACCCACGGCGCGAATGCTAAAGATGAGCTCTGCATAAATGCCCAAGATAAACGCCATGGTGCCGCCAGAAACGCCAGGCACGACATCGGCTGATCCCATAGCAAAGCCCCTGGCAATCAGCCCAACATAATCTTTAAATGATCGAGAAACATATTCTGACGTGGTGTTATCCGTTGACGTCCTCGAAGTAGTCATATCCATGAAAAGCGTTACCTTCTAAAGAGAGATTCCAGCGAAACCAAAACAGCTTCGCCAACAAAAGAGATTACCACAACATTCGCTCCGGCGGCAATTATTGCTCCATCCACCGACATGCGCTAAGATCGTAGATACGTGATCTGGTTGTGCATGAGTAACAACTCCATGAATCCATTTTTAACAGAAGGAGGCTACAATGAAGTACCGCAGACTCGGCAAAACGAATTTGCGCGTTTCCGTTGTTGGCGTTGGCACCTGGCAGTTCGGAGG
>WFTO01000258.1 GCA_015485435.1 Anaerolineae bacterium
TCCATGCCCCATCATTGGCGGAAACTCCGGGTCGAAGAGTATCTATTCACCAAGAATCTGCCTTTTACCATCCTGCAGCCTACCGCCTATATGCAAAATTTGCTCCAGCAATGGCCCAACATCATACAAGAGGGAAGGCTGCGCCAACCTTATGCGCCGGAGACTCGCATCAGCCTCGTCGATTTGGGCGATGTAGCCGAGGCGGCCGCTCGGGTGTTGCTGGAGCCAGGTCATGCAGGCGCGACATACGAACTCGTTGGCACTCCCGCTCTGTCACAGATCGAAGTGGCCGCCACTTTCGCCCAGGTGCTGGGACGCCCGGTACACGCGGAGGCTATTCCCACCGACGTGTGGGCGCAGCAGGCGCAGGGGCTCAGCGATTACGCCCGCAACACCCTGCTGGCGATGTTCGAATATTATGAACGCTATGGCCTGGCGGGCAACCCCAATGTGCTAAGATGGCTACTTGGGCGTTCACCAACAACGCTGAAAGCCTTCATCCAAATCTCGATGCAGCACCTCAACCAGGCCACAGCCTGAATTATCGAGCTTTTTGGCCGCGTTCGGCCCGCTGCCGAAGCTCCTCGGGCCATGTACTCATGTCATCGGCAGAATAAATGGGCAACGGCGGGCCATGTTGGGTCAGTAGATCCTCAGTGTCTGATACGCCCAGGATGACTTTGGCAGCGGCCAGACCAGTGCCCGTCACACCGGCAATGCCATGGCTTAAGGTGCTCGCTCCACACATGTACAGCCCATCGAAAGGCGTCTTGATTTGAAATCCCCCTGGCCCCACCTGTGAGGGTATCTTGGCGATGCCATAGAGGCTGCCGCGGGTGGCTTGAATATAGAACTCATTGGTCAAAGGCGTTGCCAGATTCCAGAACACCACATGTTGACTGATGCCTGGAATGCGTTTTTCCAGGGCCCGGAACATGCGCTCCGCCAATTCCTCCTTCATGGCTTCATAATCATCTGGGCGTTGCCCTGGCCGCGTGCCTGCCCATTTTTCGAAGGCATCATAGCCCACAAAGCTGAACATCTCGAGGGTGTGATGCCCTTGATGCATCTTTGTTGGGTCTTTCAATGTAGTCACCGTGAGGAAAAATGCCGGGGGTTCGGGCAATGAAAGCACCTCGTTGGTCAACCCTAAACGATAAAGCCCATCGACATCCTCATGATCATAAAACCAATAATTCCCTGAGTCCAACCCCGCGGCCTTCAAATCCATATCCACAGCAAAAAACAAGCTCAGACACGACACCGAATATGTGACCTGATCCAGCTTTTTGCGTAATTTTTCCGGGAGCAAGTCCCGACCAATGAGCTTGCCAAATGTGACTTCGGGATCCGCGTTGCTAATGACATTGTGTGCAGTAATGATCTCACCATCCTCGGTTTGCACACCGGTCACGCGACGGTCTTCCACCAAGATGCGCTTCACCGGCGTTTGCAGGCGAATTTCGCCCCCTGCACGTTTCAAGGCGCGCACAAAGGCCTTGGGAATGGCGCCACCGCCGCCGCGAGGATAATAGCCGCCGTTGAAATAATGGCGAGTGACGCCAGCATGCATGAACACCGAGACCATGCTCGGCGGCAGTCCGTGATCGCCAGACTGAGCAGAAAGAATCCCCTTAAGCTCCGGATCAGTGATAAACGCGTCAATGAGATCGCCGCCAGTTTTTCGATACCACCGCAAGACAGACATCAGCTGGGGTGCGGCCTTGACCGCCGAGCCCGGACCGCTGACCTTCCCCAGTTGACTGACCTCCTTCATCAAGGTCTCCACGGCATCCAGATAGCCATCGATGCCGACTTGTTCATGAGGAAAGCGCTCCTTCAGACGTTCAGCAAAACGATCCTTTCCTTTGGGAATATCGAACCGTTTTTCACCCAGAAACACATGATCAAACCCGTCGGGGTTCAATTCAAAAAAGATGAGGTCGCGAGAAACGCCCAACCCCTCATATACCTTTCTCAGCCATTGGCCTTCATCCAATTCGCCGATATAATGCACTCCAGGGCTAAACCGATACCCATTCAACGTAAAAGTCTGACTCCAACCGCCCGGAATCTCATGTTGCTCCAACACCAACACCTTTTTCCCCGCCTGGGCCAACGGCACTGCTGCCGCCAAGCCACCCGCACCAGAACCAATGACAATGACATCGTAATCTGGCATCTTCTTTCTCCTTGGATGCATTGACCGTGTGGGATGAGCTGATCATTTATCAAGTGCGGCGCTTCCACAGAGTGTTATGAAACGCGCCCACCTCATCAGCTTTCTGCTCGAATTTCGATCGTATTTAACCACAGTCCCCCAATCTCTAGCAACCCCCTGATGCCAAACTTGGCAACCAGCAACAGGCGTGCTATACAGTGAGCGCGTTCAAATCCTTTTTCCAATGGTCTTCTGGTAACCTGACACAAAATTATCAATATCCGCTATGCTCGCCGGATCGAATACATGCGGCCTTCTCAGCGGATCAAGCAATCTGGGTCAGGCAATCCGTTCCAATGTGACTTATGCGCCCAAATATCATCCTCATTGTTCTAGACTGCGTTCGTTTCGACGGAATCCACGCGTTCGGCAACCCCAGACAGGTCTCCCCGACCATCGACCGTCTTGCAAAACGCAGCCGGCGCTATCCCCAAGCGCGAAGCGCAGCCGTCTGGACGTTGCCAAGCCATGCCAGCATGTTCACCGGGCTGCATCCCCGGCAGCATGGCGTGAATGTCGACACCCGTTGGCTGGATGAGCGAATTCCAACCATGGCGGAACTATTGGCCAACGCCGGGTATCAAACCGTCGCGTTCTCGACCAACGCCTGGGTGGGCCCACATTTCGGCCTGGATAGAGGTTTCGAAGACTTTTTCGCACTATGGCGCATCATCCCCAGCATGGGAAATGCGCCCTTTCCTTGGTGGGAAAAAGCATTACGCAAAGGGTTGTTGGAGCGAAAAGATAAAGGGGCGCAAAAGCTCAACCGCTATGTGCAAACCTGGTGGCGAAAAAAGCGCGATCCAACGCGCCCATTTTTCTTGTTTGGACTTTATCTGGACCCACATCTGCCCTATCGGCCACCCAAAGGATACGCCGAGCGTTTGCTAGATCCGGCTGCATTACAACGCGCCCGCGCCGCCAATCAGGACGCCTGGGCGTATATGGCCGGAGAAGTGACCATGACACCTGAGGATTTTCGCGGATTGCGAGCGCTTTATGACGCCGAAATCGCTTATGTCGATGATAAACTCGCCGAGCTATTCGCTTTTCTAGAGCATGTTGGCGCGTTGGAAAACACAATCGTAGCGCTCACCGCGGATCATGGAGAAAACATCGGCGAACACGGGCTGATGGATCACCAATATTGCGTGTGTGATACCCTGGCCCATATTCCCCTACTCTTGCACTTTCCATCCATGCTTCCACCCGGAGATGATCCTCGCCCCGTGCAACACACCGATCTGCTCCCTACCTTTTTAGAGCTGGCCCAAACATCGGCGCCGATTCCCCTTCCGGGATCATCGTTGCTTAATGGCAATCAATCGCCTACCAACGCCACGCAGCAGATCATTCAATACACAGCCCCCCATCGCCACCGCTTCGCCCGTCGCCATCCCCGGTTTGATCCATCCAGCAAAGGATTCGACCGCACATACGACGCAATTGTTCAGCAAGGTTACAAACTCATCCGCAGCAATCGCGGCGAAGAGTGGCTCTTCGATCTGCGCGACGATCCCGAAGAAATTGTCAACCTGGCGGAGAAATTACCTGAAAAGACCAGTCAGCTTGCCGCCGCACTGGATGTCTGGCTGCACGCCCATCCCCCCCTTTCGCAAGCCGCCCCGCCGCCCGAACTAGACGAAGATTTGCAAAAGCACCTTCGCGGTTTGGGCTATTTATAAGCGCCTGGCATATGAACACGCGACGAAAACAACCCTCCACCTCACGCCGGACCAGCCATATCTTTGTCTCCCCTAAACTAAAAGAACAGATCCGCCTGGGGCATCCGTGGATTTATCGGAATGCGGTGGAGCGCGCGCCGGTCGGATTACTGTCGGGTGCATGGGTGCGGGTGCAAAGCGCCAATCAGCAGGCCATCGGCATCTGGGATGAATCAGGCCCAATTGCCGTTCGTCTATTCAGTCACACGCGCATTCCCGATGCCAAATGGGTCAGAGCGAAGGTGGAAGAGGCGTGGCAGCGAAGGGAGTCCATCCGAGCAGCGCGACCAGTTACCACAGCGTATCGTTGGATTTTCGGCGAAAACGACGGATTGCCGGGGCTTGTCGTCGATCTGTATGGAGATGACCGTAGCCAGGGATATTGGGCAGTCGTCAAAACTTATGCGTCTAGTTTGATGCGAATCCGCAAATGGGTGATGGATGCCCTCTCGGCGTTCATCGAGTTGCGGGGCATTGTAGACCGATCGGGGGAGGGATGGTCCATGCTTGCTGGTTCACCGCCGCCGCAGGAGATGATCATTCGCGAACATGGCCACTACTTCGCCGTGGATGTGTTGCGGGGCCAAAAGACAGGATTTTTCCTGGATCAACGTGACAATCGGCTTACCATCGCCCATTGGAGCCGGGGCAAAGAGGTCTTGAATTTATTCAGTTATACGGGAGGATTCAGCGTTTACGCGGCGCAAGCGGGGGCCAGGCAAGTGGTTTCCATCGATAGCTCTGCAGCAGCCATCGCTACAGCCAAACACAACTTTCATTTGAACGGCCTGGATACGTCAGGACACGAATTCATTGTGGCCGATGCTTTCGAGCTCTTGCAAAGATATTACGGTCAAGGACGACGTTTCGATCTCATCATCGTTGACCCACCAAGTTTCGCTCGCGCCCGACATCAACTGTCCACTGCATCCAACGCTTATCGCAAATTGAACGCTCTGGCCATGCGTTGTTTGCGTCCCGGCGGGGTGTTGGCCACCAGCAGTTGCACCGCCCAGGTCAGCCCGCAGCTATTTCGCACCATCCTGGCCGACGCGGCCGCCGACGCACGCCGCCGATTCATCATTCAGCATGAGGCGGGGCACCCTCTGGACCACCCTGTGGCTGCACACTTTCCGGAGGGGCGCTACCTCAAATTTCTGTTGGGTCAGGTGGTTGAACGAAATTAGAAAGACGCTGAAAACAAAGCGCCATGTATTTTTCCCCGAGTCGCCATTTTTTGGTATGAAGTTGATTGCCCTCGCGAATCGGAGTATGATTACAACCAAAGCGGGGGAACCCAACACCTCGCATTCCCGCCAACGCGAAGGATGCCAAAGGCTTACCAACCGTCACAAGCACTCAACAATACCAAGTCGAGGTCTCAAAATGCAAAAGAAACGCATCGTCGAAGCCGTTCCCAATTTTTCCGAAGGTCGCAGACGCGAGGTCATTCAGGCCATTGTGGATGCGTACAACAGCGTCGAAGGCGCTCGCGTCATCGATTATTCTTCCGACGCCGACCATAACCGCACAGTGGTGACGCTGGTGGGCTCACCAGAAGCCGTCAGCGAAGCGCTTTTCCGCGGCATCGCCAAAGCTGCAGAGCTCATCGACATGGATCAACAAGAAGGGGAACATCCCCGCATCGGCGCTACCGATGTGGTTCCATTCATCCCCATCAAAAACGTCACCATGGAAGAAGCGATCCAGCTGGCGCGAGACCTTGCTCAGCGCGTGAGCGAGGAATTGGGGATTCCCGTCTATCTGTACGCAAAAGCAGCCACGCGCCCCGACCGCGAAGTGCTGTCGAAGATCCGCAAGGGCGAGTATGAGGGGTTGAAAGCCGATTTGGAGGCGGGAAAGAAGGAACGTCTGCCCGATTTCGGGCCATCTAAACTGGGGAAAGCAGGCGCTACGGTCATCGGCGCACGTCCGCCATTGATCGCATACAACATCTATCTCACCACCGATGACGTCAGCATTGCCAAGAAGATTGCTAAAGCGGTGCGCCACTCATCCGGTGGTTTGCGTTATGTTCAAGCTATGGGAGTGTTGGTAGAAGGAAAGGCTCAGGTCTCGATGAATCTGCTGGACTATACCAAAACACCGGTGTATCGCGTGACCGAGCTCGTGCGACGAGAGGCGGCCCGCTATGGCGTTGGCATTAGAAGCGCCGAGCTCATCGGGCTCATCCCCCGACAGGCGTTGCTCGATGCTGCCCAATGGTACCTCCAACTTGATAATCTTACTCCTGAAGGCATTCTTGAAAACCATCTCGAAGCATAATCGCACTGTCGCGGCGCGCGTTGTTCTCTCATGATGTATCTGATTGACGGCCACAACCTCATCGGCCAGGGACTGATTCCCCAAATAGCGATCGATCAGGAGGATGACGAGGCGCGCCTGGTGTTGTGGCTTCGCGCCCATCAGCCCAATCTGGGAGCGAAGATGACCGTGGTCTTTGATGGCGGGATACCAGGCGGCACCTCACTGGCGCTGTCGGGCGGTGGCGTGACGGCAGTGTTTGCCGCGCACCGACGCACCGATGCAGATTCGGTGATCCTGCAACGCGTGCGGCGCGCCAGTAACCCCAGGCAGATCGTTGTGGTCAGCAACGACGCGCGATTACGTGAAGAAGCTCGGAGGCTCGGCGCCAGTGTGATGCGAGGTGACGACTTTCTGGCGCGTCTAAGACGCCCATCGAAACGTCATCGTCGTCGGGCCTCCGCTTCGGATCTGACATTCAAAGAGAATCCCAGGCTTTCGAAACAAGAAATGCTCGAGTATCTGCAAATGTTCGGGTTGGATGGCGATGATGCAGATGCGTGATGATGGGTTGAAAATCAAAATGCGTTGATTGCCTCTTTCAATGCCAGCAATTCCGTTTCGATTTGGCGTAAATCCATTTCAACCTGAGCCAATTTCTCCTGTTCGGTGCGAACAAAGCGGGTGTAAGGCGCAATGGCCTCGCGGATTTGCTGCACAGAGCGAGCGAGTTCCTTTTCAAACTGCAGGCTCAGCGCGGCGTGCATCTCCTCACGAAGTTCATCGATCTTGGCGTCGAGGTCTCGCTTGGCAGCGCGACGCCTTGCGGGCAAAATGAACAGCCCGGCGAGAGCCATGCCTCCAGCAGCCAACACGCCCAGGGGGTCCAGAGCCCTCGTAAAAATATGGAGCAGAATTGCGCCTACCCCCAATGCGCCTACTTGCACCATGCCCATCGCCGCCAAAGAGGTCTGCACCGACTGAGTCAATTTTCTCGCCTCGGCCGATTTGTCGTAACTGGCCAACGCGGTGCGGGCTGCGCGCCCCACCGACTGCAACAGGACCTGACGATTAAGATCGAATTCCCCGCCCACCTGACCGATAATGCGGTCGCCATGTTCCTGGGCGCGTCGATTCAAATACCCGGTGATCGCCTGCCATTGTCGATAATTTCGGTCGACCATCCAATCCACCAGGGCATGCACCTCCTGTTCGATACGATGAGGCGTTTCATCGATCACTTGCTCCTCAAAAGCCAGTTTCAAGCGAGAAGCGTTCATAAGATCCAAAAAACGTCCCAATCGAATCGTTTCCTCAAAAAAAGCATCTCCCCGGGTTCTCATTTCCAACAAGATGTTATCGATTCGATGCAAGCGAAAACCAAAATCATGACGTATGTCTTCTTGATACGCCGCAAGTTGTTCCTCGATATGCTCGATGGTCGTCATATCGTCCTGCAACAACTGCAAGCGCTCCTCCACCCAGGTCAGATACCTCGAAACCAGGCGTTGGGCAATACCCAGGGGGTTTTCCAGTTTCAAGCGCAAACGTTCCTGTTCATCGAGTTTTTGCAAAATAAACGTTTCAAGAGGAGCGAAACGAGAGGCAGCTAAAAGCTGAGGGGCGCCCGGTCGTTGTGGAGAAAACCTGGCCTCCTGAGCCCAACGCACCGAAATCGGAAAAATCTCAGGAGACACGCCCAACAGACGCCGGGCCTGTTCTCGCACATACGAGACCACGGTCTCAACCGCCTGCTCATCGGGAAGAATATCGAGTTTATTGATCACAAAAACGATCTTTTTGCCCCAATCTCGAACGAAGGTCAAAAACTCCTTCTCGCTCTTGCTAAATGGGCGATCGGCAGATGCGATAAATAACACCAGGTCCGCCCGGGGAATGAAGGCCTGGGTAAGTTCTTCATGTTGTTGGATGACGACATTCACCCCCGGGGTATCGACAATGTGAATATCCCGCAACCAGTCAATGGGAAATTCCATCCGTTGCAAAAAAGGTTCCAATTGGCTGGTCCGTCGTTCGGGGCCCCAGGCAATGATGGCGACCTGGCTGGTCGTGGGGGTGACGCCCTCCTCGAGATATGGCCCGCCCAAGAGCGTATTGATGAATGCGGATTTTCCGCTATTGAATTCGCCCACCACGGTCAACAGAAATAAACCATCCAGCTGTTGCCGGGCCTGAGCCATGATTTTGAGGTCCTCATCGGGAGCATCCAACCGCGCTGCTGCCACCTCCAACCTGGTCAGAAGTTCGCCTTCCCGTTGACGGATGGCTTCAGCCGTTTGATTTAGGATCCGTTTCATAAAAAGTAATGGCGATGATGGGTATGAGAAAATGGGGTTGTGGGGTCATTGTATACGATTGCCGAAGAGAGCGAAAATTTGCACCTTGTTCCGGGTGCATTTCAATTGGAGAGGCGCATCGACAAAAAAGTCATCCGAGACTCTCGAGACCTCGGATGACTGCGAGCCACGAACGTAAAATGCGCCGATTGAGGCTTATCTCTAATTTAAAAACACATCCCCACACGAATGGAACGACGCAGATGGCCCCTTGGCCACGGCCTGTAAAGAGTGGCTTGAGTCGGCCAGCGGTATGGGCATCAAAGGATGCGCGAATTCTTTTGACCCACGACACAGATATGGTGTCCATTGTTTTGATAAACTTGAGATATCGGTGCAACATCCCTATAA
>WFTO01000259.1 GCA_015485435.1 Anaerolineae bacterium
CGGCAATGTCATGTACAAAAGGATGACGAAGTTTTTCGGCACGTTGTTCCTGATCAACTTTGCCATTGGCGTTGCAACCGGAATCGTGCAAGAGTTTCAGTTTGGCATGAATTGGTCACAATATTCTCGTTTCGTGGGCGATATCTTTGGCGTGCCGTTGGCACTCGAAGCGCTATTGGCTTTCTTTTTGGAATCGACCTTTTTGGGGGTATGGGTGTTCGGCTGGGAAAAGCTTTCGAAAAAAGCTCATCTGGCCACCATCTGGCTTGTGGCCATTGGCAGCAACCTCTCAGCATTTTGGATACTTATCGCCAATTCGTGGATGCAGGAGCCAGTCGGGTATCAACTCGAAAATGGACGCGCGGTAATGACTGATTTTCTTGCTGTAGCTACAAACCCGCACATTCTCCATCAATTCCCGCATGTTTTCTTCTCAGGGATTGCGACAACTGGTTTTTTTGTCGCAGCAGTCGCCGCCTGGCATTTGTTACGAAAAAGCCAAGACATCGATCTGTTTACGAGCGCATTAAACATGGGATTGGTTTTTGCCTTTATCGGCGCAACTTTGGTGGGCACTACTGGTCATTTTCAGGGCCAATATATGGTCAAGGTCCAGCCTATGAAAATGGCCGCAGCTGAAGCGCTTTGGGATACAGAACAACCAGCAGCTTTCTCGATTTTCACCATTGGGGACATGAAGAATAGGGAAGATGTGTTTGCGATCAAGATTCCAGGACTCCTGAGCTTTCTTTCTTGCAATAATTTTACTTGTGAGGTGCAGGGAATCAATCAGTTGCAAGCTGAATACGAACAACGGTATGGTCCTGGGAATTACGTGCCTAATGCCATGCTCGCGTATTGGAATTTTCGTTTGATGGTAGGCGCTGGCACGCTGATGGCGCTCTTGGGATTATTTGGGTTATGGCTGATGTACAAAAAGTACGATTTTCGTCGCTATAGAACTTTTCTATGGATAATGGTGTGGGCAATATTTTTGCCTTATCTGGCCAATGCCACTGGATGGCTCTTTACGGAGCTGGCCCGTCAACCCTGGGTGGTTTTCGGTTTAATGCGCACAGAAGAGGCGGTGTCAAATACAGTTCCTGCCAGCTGGGTGCTACTTTCTTTAGCTACGTACACACTGCTCTATGCGGCATTAATGGTCGCTGATATCTTCCTGTTGCTGAAATACGCGCGAAAATCCCCCTCAGACCCTCTCGAAAACCCAGAGCCATCCACCCCCACATTCATTGGGGTTGCCTGAAATAAGGAGTAGGATCATGGATCTCAATACCATCTGGTTTATTCTCATTGCTGTTTTATTCGCCGGTTTCTTTATGCTAGAAGGTTTTGATTACGGCGTTGGCATGTTGCTTCCTTTTCTTGGAAAGAAGGATGAAGAACGACGGTTAATTATCAACGCCATCGGCCCTTTTTGGGACGGAAATGAAGTATGGATGTTGACAGCAGGTGGCGCCATGTTCGCCGCCTTTGCCCAATGGTACGCAACCATGTTCAGCGGGTTCTACATCGCCTTGCTCATCATGCTTCTAGCCCTAATTTTACGGGGCGTTTCCTTCGAATTCCGTAGCAAACACGAAAGCACTCCCTGGCGAACGCTTTGGGACTGGTCTATTTTCATTGGCAGCTCCGTTCCCGCATTCCTTTGGGGCGTGACGGTCGCCAATATCATCCGCGGGGTGCCCATTGACGCGCACATGAATTTTGTTGGCACATTTTGGGGACTTTTGAATCCATTCGCCTTGCTAGGGGGCGTCACTTTTATCGCCCTCTTTTTATTGCATGGCGCAATTTACTTGGCGCTTAAAACAGGCGAACCGATTCTCTCCAGGAGCGTCGCGAAAACCCGCATCCTTTGGCTGATCGCCTTGATTGTCGTCCTTCTCTTCGTGATCTTCGCCTTTTTTGATACGCCCCTCTACCACAGCGGCGCAGCTTATCCGCCGACCATCATCGCCGCCCTGGCCCTCCTCCTCACCGGACTCATGTTACGAAAAGAACGCTATGGCTGGGCCTTTGGCTTGACCAGTGTGACGATCATTTTCGTGACTTTTGCAACCTTTGCGGGGATTTACCCCAACGTGCTGGCTTCAACTCTGAACCCGGCATGGAGTTTGACAATTTACAACGCCTCGGCCAGCCAATACACGCTGAAAATCATGACCATTGTCGCCTTCATCTTCACACCATTGGTGCTCCTTTATCAAGGGTGGACCTATTATATTTTCAGACAGCGGCTCACACTTGAGCATGAGATGGAGTACTGAACATTGTCGTCAGTGATGCGCCATACAAACGCCTCCGCCTTCTGGTGGGGGCGTTCATATCTACAGAGATGCCTCATCCAAACCTCACGATGCGGTCAGCGCCTGGCGACACAGCGCCTTTGCTGAGAGGATGCCTTCATGAAATTCGATCCGCGACTTATCTCCGAGGCCCTACGCGTCCGACTTTGGTTCGCTACAACCATCGGCCTGGGCTTTGTCGTTGGAATCTTGATAGTGGGGCAAGCCTGGGTATTGGCCTCGATTGTGGATAACGTTTTTCTAAAACAACAGGCGCTCCAGCAGGTTATGCCTATGCTGGCCCTGTTGGCCGTGATGGCTCTTTTCAGATTTCTGTTTGCCTGGGGAAGCGCAACGGCCGGTAAAAAGCTTGCGGTTGAGGTCAAAACCGATTTACGGACCAGGTTGATGAAGCGTCTTCTGGAATTAGGACCGTCTTTCACGGTTGGCGAACGCAGCGGGGAACTGACCCATACAATTACAGCTGGCATTGACGCGCTAGACGCTTGGTTTAGCCAATATTTGCCCCAAGTAGTTCTGGCATTCATCATGCCCTTGACCATTCTCTTGGCCGTTTTTCCAAATGACATCATCTCGGGGCTGGTATTACTGTTCACTGCTCCACTCATCCCCTTTTTCATGATTCTCATTGGCAGCGCCGCCGAAAGTTTGACCCAACGCCAATGGAAAACACTCAGCCGCCTGGCAGCCCACTTTCTTGATGTCCTCCAAGGACTCACCACACTCAAGCTCTTTGGCCGCTCGCGAGATCAAATCCGCACCATTGCCCGCATCAGCGATGAGTATCGCAAAACCACCATGAGCGTCCTGCGCGTGGCTTTCCTTTCCGCCCTGGCGCTGGAAATGCTGGCAACGCTCAGTGTGGCCATCATTGCCGTGGAAATCGGCATTCGCGTGATGCGTGGTCAGATGATCTTTCTCAACGCCTTTTTCATCCTGATTCTCGCCCCCGATTTTTACCAACCTTTACGTCTTCTGGGCAGCCGATTCCATGCAGGCATGGATGGCGTCGTCGCAGCCAACCGCATCTTTGCCATCCTCAACGCCAAGCCCCAAAACGATCCTTATCGCAAAAGGCTTCTTTCGCGCCAATCGCCAGAGTCCCTGCTTGCCCACCCTTTCCGAATTCGTTTTGAACAAGTCTCCGTACAATTCGAAAAAGATCGGCAGGCCCTGTGCGAAATTGACTTCGAAATGAGTCGGGGACAACATATCGCATTGGTAGGCCCAAGTGGTGCCGGAAAAAGTACCATTGCTCATCTGCTCATGCGCTTCATCACGCCCACTGCTGGCAGCATCTTTATTGATCACACCCCCCTCGAGACGGTCGATCCCAAAGCATGGCGACAACAGCTTGCATGGCTCCCACAACACCCGATTCTTTTCAATATGAGCATCGCGGAAAACATTCGCCTTGGCGCCCCCGAGGCCAGCGCCGACGATGTCATCCGGGCAGCAAAGCTCGCCTACGCCCATGCATTCATTGAAGAATTACCCCAGGGTTACGACACCGTGGTCGGAGAACATGGTGCTCGGCTCAGCGGTGGCCAGATTCAACGCATCGCCCTGGCAAGAGCCTTCTTGCGCAACGCGCCTATCGTCATTTTGGACGAACCCACAGCGCATCTGGATCCCATAGCGGAAGCAGAAATTCAAACCGCCATCGCGGAGCTACTACGCAATCGAACTGCGCTTATCATTGCCCATCGACTTCACACCATCATGCACGCTCACCGTATCCTCGTCATCGTCCAGGGCCGCATTGTCGAAGAAGGAGACCATATGTCTCTACTCGCTAAGCGCGATGGCGTCTATCAACAACTGCTTCGCGCTTATTCACCACAATAATCCGCCTCCTCACCACATCCTAACAGCGCCAACCCCTTTTTTCTTACCATGATCAGCGATTCCCTGACCACACTACGACGACTGCTAAACCTTATCGCGGGCTTTTGGCTTCGGATGCTGTTGGCCACAATTCTGGGATTCGCCACCATCGCCAGCAGCATCGGCCTGATGATGACCTCCGCCTTTATCATCGCCAAGGCTGCACTTCATCCCTCTATCGCCGACCTGCAGATTGCCATCGTAGGCGTGCGTTTCTTTGGCATCAGCCGTGGTCTGTTCCGCTACCTGGAACGCTATGTCTCCCACGACCTGAACTTTCGATTATTGGCGCGCATTCGCGTCTGGCTATATCAACACCTCGAGCCTTTGGCTCCAGCCCGTTTGCAAGATTTCCAAAGCGGGGATTTGCTCGCACGATTCATCGATGACGTCGACGAATTGGAGAATGTGTTCATCCGCGTGATATCCCCGCCCATGGTCGCGCTCGCCATCATCCTTCTTACGGGCTTGTTGCTTTCGGCGCTAAACGCCGCAGTCGCCATCACAGTCGTGTTGATGCTTCTACTGTCAGCAACACTGTTCCCGGTATTGATTCATTGGCTAACCCGGCGCGTGGGACGCGAACAAATCGAAATACGCGCTCAGCTGAACGCCCACCTGGTGGCCGGCATCCAGGGACTCGCTGACATCCTGGCTTATGGAGCGGAGGACCGCTATCTGGCGCAAATCGAATACCTCAATCATGCCACCGGAAAAGTTCAAACCAGGTTAGGAGCCGTCTCTGCGCTGCACGAGAGCGGTGTCAATC
>WFTO01000260.1 GCA_015485435.1 Anaerolineae bacterium
GTCTAGAATGAGAGACCAAATTCTGTTGATTTATGACATCGATGGTATGCGTCGCATTTTTGTGATCTTTATCGCTCTTTTTTTAGACGCCACCCTGGGCGATCCCCCAAATCGTTGGCACCCGGTTGCCTGGATGGGGCAATTCATTGCCTTGGGGCAGCGCCGCGCGCCCGAATCCCAATCTTCCTTCCGCTCGTTCCTTTACGGGTTAGGGATAATGTGGGTGGGGTGTGTGACACTGTGGGGGCTTGGCGCATCCCTGGTGCGGTTGTTTCAGTCCATGCCCTCTTTTTGGGGGATGGTTGTCGAGGGAATTGTTTTAAAAACGACGTTTTCTCTTCGCGGCCTTTCGCGGGCGGCCGCGCAAATTGAACAGGCTTTGACTCGCGACGCACTGCCCGCTGCGCGCCATTGGCTTGCCTGGCATTTGGTTAGTCGTGATACACAACGACTGAATGAATCTGAGGTTGCAGCAGCAACAATTGAGTCTATTGCTGAAAATGCGTCAGATGGAGTGATCGCACCCCTGTTCTATTACACTCTGGGTGGCTTGCCAGCGGCATTGGTTTATCGATTTTGCAACACTGCCGACGCCATGCTTGGCTACCGCGATCCGGCTCGAGAATGGTTGGGCAAGGCTCCCGCGCGTATGGATGATGTGGCCAACTTCATTCCCGCCCGGATGACGGCTATCGCTTTGATTGCTGGCGCTTTCTTGTTTCGGGGCGACGCTGATCGGGCCTGGCGGATTTGGCGGCGTGATGCTCGTCGGACGGCCAGCCCGAATGCCGGTCATCCGATGAGCTCCATGTCCGGCGCACTGGGCGTCCGGTTGGAAAAATCTGGTAGTTATGTCTTGGGCGAGGGATTACGCCCACCTCACGCTTCCGATATCCTGGTCGCCATCCAGCTTTTGTATCAAGGTGTGATGATCGCTGTGGCCGGATTTTCGGTGTGGCGTTTACTCTTTCCTCAGCAGGATTGATGCTTAGAATAATCTCCTTTTGTTTGAATCACTATCGTGAGCTATCCACAACCACGTTCCGCCGTCACCTCCACTCCTCTTGTCCACCATGGCGCTATCGCTCCCTCTGAGATACGGCGTCTGGGTCTGGAGTCAGAAGCGATCGTTGATTTCAGCGTGAATGTAAATCCGTACGGTCCCGCACCAACGGTGCGCGCGGCCCTGGCGCAAGTCCCACTCGATCGCTATCCGGATCCCGAAGCTGCCATGCTGCGTGAGGCCTTGGCCACGCATTTGCAGAGATCGCCGGATCAGATCCTTGTCGGTAATGGCTCTGCAGAATTATTGTGGTTGATCGCCATTGCTTTCTTAGACCACGGTGATAGCGTCCTGGTGTTGGAGCCTACATTCGGTGAGTATGCTCGGGTGTCTCGACTCATGGGGGCCGAGGTGCTTCGTTGGCGAGCGGATAGCCGGGAACAGTTTGCTATCCAGACGGAAGCGGTCGATCGCCTGCTCAGGCGAGCCCGGCCACACATCGTATTCCTATGCCATCCCAACAACCCCACCGGGTTATCTTTCCCTCTGGAAGCATTGACAGGCTGGTCTACCACGTATCCGACCACGCTTTTTGTCGTGGATGAAGCTTACCTACCGTTTATCGAAGGAGGAGTGTCGGCTTTGACATTAAAGGCGTCCAACATTTTGACGCTGCACTCCATGACAAAAGCGCATGCTTTGGCAGGGCTGCGACTGGGGTACGCTGTTGGACATAAAAAGGTGATTGACGCCCTGCGCAGGGTTCAGCCGCCGTGGAGCGTAAACGCTTTGGCCCAGGCCGCGGGGCTGGCCGCATTGCAGGCTCATGCCTACTTGAATGCTACATTGGCGTTATTGCGAGAGCAACGGCGTATGTTGAGGCGGGCGTTGCGTGATGTAGGATGGCGGCCTCTACCCTCGGACACGCATTATTTTTTGGTGCCGGTTGATCATGCCGCACAGACGCGTTCGGCATTGCTTGCGCGTGGGCTTGTCGTCAGGGATTGTTCATCATTCGGCTTGCCACAACATATTCGTATTGCCACGCGTACGCCAGAGGAAAATGCAAGGTTGGTTCGGGCCATGGCTGAATTAATCCGCCCTTCCGATTTTTCGCTCCATCCAAAAACATGAATTCCTGGCAATAGCGGGATTCGCGGATCGCCTCATTCCGTGTAAAATAGATAGGATGAAAGAACTCATACTTATTCTGGGTGGCGCCCGAAGTGGCAAATCCACATATGCTGAAAAACTGGCCTGGTTGTTAGGCAAGCATCGCGTGCTATATGTGGCGACAGCAGAGCCGCTGGACCAGGAAATGCTTGATCGTATTGAAAAACATCAACAGCAACGCCCGCCTGCCTGGCGTACGTTGGAGGCCCCGCGTCATCCAGGGCGCTTTCTGCTCGACACGCCTCCTCAGGAATCGGTGGTCCTCCTCGATTGTTTGACTTTATTGGTTTCAAACATCCTCCTCGCCCATGCAGATGAAGAGATGGCTGTTCTTGAAGCCGCGGTTCAAACCGAGCTCGCCGATCTCATCACGGCGGCAAACCAGATCGACGGACACTTTATCATCGTTTCGAATGAGGTTGGCTTGGGACTGGTGCCTGACAATGTGTTAGGACGCTGTCTCTTATACACA
>WFTO01000261.1 GCA_015485435.1 Anaerolineae bacterium
CCACCACCTTGCACCCTTGCTCCCACATTTTCTTGGCGGCGACTGAGCCCACGTTGCCAAACCCCTGTACCGCGATGCGGGTGTCTTCGGGATTCATGCCAAGTTTTTTCATCATGGCCATGGCAGTGATCATCACGCCTATGCCGGTGGCTTCGGTGCGCCCTTCAGAGCCGCCAATGCTCAGGGGCTTGCCAGTGACCACCGCCGGGGTGGAGTAACCGCGCGCCACGGAGTAGGTGTCCATGATCCAGGCCATCACCTGGGGATTGGTGCCAACATCAGGAGCGGGAATATCTCCCTCTGGGCTGATGAGAACGCTGATTTCGCTGGCAAAGCGTCGGGTGAGTCGTCGCAATTCGTTCCGGGTCAACTGTGCAGGGTCAACGGCCACCCCTCCTTTGGCGCCGCCATAGGGTAAATTCATCAATGCATTTTTCCAGGTCATCCACATGGCCAATGCGCGCACTTCATCCAAATTCACGTCTGGATGATAGCGAATGCCGCCCTTCGTGGGGCCTCGAACGGTGCTATGGTGCACCCGATATCCTGTAAACATTTGCATGCGACCATCGTCCAGATACACCGGAAAGTGGACAATGAGTTCGCGGCGGGGTTCCCGCAAATACGCAATAAGATCGGGGTCCAGATCCATATGGGCGACTGCCCGTTCGAATTGGGCCAGCGCCACGTCCGAGGCGCTATAACGGCGTTTGGATGCGCACATGTTCAGTTGTGTCCTTCATGGAATGATTTATGAGGATGTGTTTGAAAGCGAATCGCTTATCGAAGCAAGTTGATCCTCGTTGATGCAACCCGCTTGTTTCAATGTGTGAAGCAGTTGTGAGATGGTAATGGCCGCGTGAAGCTGGACGCCATGAGTGGCCAGGTTTTGGGCGCCGCCCTGTTCCCGGTCGATCAAAACCACTGCGTGCTCAACCATGAGTCCGGCTTCGCGCAAAATACCGACCGATTGTATCAAACTCCCTGCGGTTGTGACCAAATCTTCGATCACGACAACACGTTCCCCTGCATGGAATTCGCCTTCGATGCGTCTGCCGCGACCATAGGGTTTGATTTCTTTGCGAGGGAAGATCAGAGGGATACCTGTATCCAGACTGACCGCTGTGGCCAGAGGTAGCCCAGCGTAGGGAACGCCAGCAAGCCGCTGGGTTGGCAGGTTGCGGATAAGGTCGGCGTATATCTGAGCAGCTTGAGCCAGGGCAGGGGGATGGCTGATGAGTAGACGCAAGTCCAGATAGATCGGTGAGTGCTGGCCAGATGCCAGGGTGAAGGAGCCAAATTGGACGGCGCCGATCTCGAATAGTGTGCGGATGAAATCTTGATTGGGCAGGGTGGACGTGGGGGAGGGATGAGTCATATTCTTTACATAAGTTAGTGCTGTCTCTCGGTGATCTTGGGCCAGGGCAATGCCTCGTGACACATTGATGAGCACACCGCGACCATCCTTACGGGCTGCCGCGGCCAGCACGGTGGCGGCATGGCCGCCTTGCGCACCCACGCCTGGGGTTAAAAACCAAACATCGGGCGCAAGTTGACGGGCTTTTCGCAGCGCGTCGGGATAGGTGGCCCCTACCACAAGTCCAACGTTGCCCTGGCCCCAGCGTGGGGCCTGATGGACGATGTGTTCATACAGGGCCATGTTCCGGCAGGATAACGTTTGGATGTCAGCCGCGCTGGGGTTGGAGGTGTGGGCCAACACGAACACGTATCGGTCTTGGTAGGCGGTAAAGGGTCGGATGCTGTCCGCGCCCAGGTATGGCGAGAGGGTGACCGCATCCACATTCCAACACTCAAAGCATGCACGGGCGTAGGCTTCTGCTGTTGAGCCGATATCGCCTCGTTTGGCGTCCAGGATGACAGGAATCTGGTCGGGAATGGCCTTTAGCGTCGCTTCCAGCAAATCAAATCCTTTTCTTCCCTGCGCTTCATAAAACGCGATATTGGGTTTGTAGGCGACAGCAAGATCAGAGGTTGCCTCGATAATGGCCAGGTTCCACTGCAGCAAGTTTGAATAAACCGCTGGCATTTTGGCTGGTTGAGGGTCCAGCCCTACTACCAGCGGCGCACAGCCTGCATCCAGACGAGCGTTGAGTTTCGCTAAAAATCGATTCATAAGAGGCCTCACTGGTTGATGATGGATGTGGTTTTCTATGGTCTATCCCCAAATCGACCGGGAGCCATGCTCCAACTTGTCATGTCTATGGCATACACGCCCCACGTGTGAATGTTTCGCTTAGAATCATGACCCCAAAAAGGATAGGGCCGGCAACCACATGGCGGCCGGCCCTAGAAATGCGAGCAAGGACCAATGACGCGCCCCCCGTTAATACAGGAACATGGGCTTTCCTTGTACGTGGACGATCTTGGGGCGATACTCATCCATATCATAGAACTCTGGCACATCGACGCGTTTGACGCCGCGGGTGCTGTAATCTGCGGCGACGTGGGTGTAACGCCCCTCGCGCAACGCCACCATCCGTCCGGTGATGCCCCGTGTAGCCAGGTCTACAGCAAGAGCGCCATAATTGGCCGCCACAATGCGGTCCAGCGCATCCGGCGCACCTGAACGCATTAGATAGGCCAGTTGTTGGTAGATGATATTTTGACCGGTGATCTCCTTGATCTGTTGGGCTACGATATAGCCAATGCCGCCGAGCTTTTTGTGACCGTAAGCATCGGCGTCGCCAGTTTCGAGTACCTGTCCGCCGATGGGATAGGCTCCCTCCGAGATGGTCATCATGGCGTAATTGCTGGGATTGGTGCGTTTGTCTTCCATCAAAAGATGGGCGAGCTTTTCAACATCAAAGGGAACTTCGGAGATTATCGCCCGGTCGACATCGGCGCAAAACGCGGAGATTAACGAGGTTTCCCCTGAATTCCGGCCAAACAGTTCCACCACGCCGATCCGTTCGTGAGAGCCCACAGCCGTGCGTAGGTTCGTAATGAGTTCGACGGAACGGGTGACTGCGGTGCTGAAACCGATGCAATAATCGGTGCCATACACGTCATTGTCCATGGTTTTGGGGATGGACACCACGGGGAAGCCTTCGCCGTGAATGCGGGCGCCGTAGCTCAACGTGTCATCACCGCCGATGGGGATCAACACGTCCACGCCCAATTGCTCCAGGGTGGCCAGGACTTTTTTGGTGGTGTCCAGTGTACCATCATCGTTGACTGGAAAATCCTCGGGGTTGAGGAATTCGGGAAGGTGCTCAGGTTTCACCCGGCTGGGGTGGGTGCGAGAGGTGTGCAAGAACGTGCCACCGGTTCGGTCAATAGTGCGGACCATTTGTTTGTTCAGTTCCACTACCCATTTGCCCCAACTTTTGGGATCATCAGGGTTGAATCGTAGGGGGCCCGCCCATCCGCGGCGAAAGCCGAGAACTCGCCATCCATTATCGATGGCGCGACGCACAACCATTTTGATGGTGGGATTTAGGCCGGGCACGTCGCCTCCGCCTGTAAGCACTGCCAGGGTTTTTTGTTTTTTAGCACTCATTTTGATAGCCTCGATGGAATGATTGAAAACACGATTGCGATGAAGATAAACTGTTTCAATGGACGTGAACAGAGCCTAAGGGGTTGGCCCGCGAGATATAAGACGAATCTGCGCGAGCATGAAAACCGGGAAATGCAGACCGACCATTTGGCCGGTACCAAACCAAAGAAAACCCGCTGGAGTGGCGACGACGCTGTCTCCAACGGGTGACAGATCAAGTTTAGCATGTTTTTTGCACCTGGGCAAGACGTTTATTGAGGGGGAGTTTCTTTACCTTCGCGGCTCGCAGACTTTCAGACTTCGAAGGATTTTTTAAAGCGCGTCTCAAATTGAAACGCTCCCATTGCAGGGGGGCGTATCCGTTTCGACGGTGAGAAAGTCAAATGATGCCCTTTCCTCGCGCTGTAGAGAAGATCTGTACAGGGAACGTGATTCATCTTCCAAACTCACCTTGGCGGGTGGAATGAAAAGTGATGATGGCATGATGGCCGACCTGTGCTGTAAGATGACTGATTACGGGCACATGGTGTAAAATAATGCTCTCATGCTAGGGCCTGTTATGAACTTGTTCGTTGTCCTTCTTGCCTGCGCGACGAGTTTCGATCATCAATGATCGATCGGCGTCATGGTTCATTGCCGAAGTGGATAACAGCCTCTAGCCGTAAACCTCGCCCCTACACCATGATTATGGTCCAAGATTCCGTCGTTCAAGAAATTAAAGAGCGGTTGGATGTAGTGACGGTTATCGGTCGCTATGTGCCACTGAAGAAATCTGGGAGCAGTTACAAAGGGTTGTGTCCTTTCCATTCTGAAAAGACGCCCTCGTTTCATGTGTTCCCTCAGACCGGCACCTGGAAGTGCTTTGGTTGTGGCGCGGGCGGCGATATTTTTACCTTCCTTGAAAAACGGGAAAATTTACCTTTTCCCGATGTATTGCGGATGTTGGCCAAAGAGGCGGGGGTGCCGCTTGAAACGGTGAAGCCTGAGGTCAAGGAGGCGCGACAGCGTTTGCTCGACCTCCACATCCTGGCCACTGCTTATTTTCAAACGAATCTTCTTGCTTCTCCCGAAGGGCAACGCGCCCGCGCCTATCTGACGCAAAGGGGAGTGAGCCAGGAAACCATCGAAGCGTTTCAATTGGGATATGCTCGGGATGGCTGGGAGCATTTAATCCAGCATCTGACTTCACAAGGCTTCTCGCTTGAAGAGATTATTCAGGCGGGGCTGGCCATCCCTCGAGATATGGGGGGAGCGTATGATCGTTTTCGCAATCGCCTGATTATTCCCATTCGCGATATCCAGGGACGAGTCATCGCCTTTGGCGGTCGGATTTTAGGGGATGGCGAGCCCAAATACCTCAACTCGCCACAAACGCCCATCTTCGACAAAAGCCGAGTCATTTTTGGATTGGATATGGCCAAACGTGCGATTCGGGCGAAGGATGTGGTGGTGTTGGTTGAAGGATATATGGACGTCATCAGCGCCCATCAACATGGCTTTAAAAATGTCGTGGCGGCGATGGGCACATCGATTACACCTCAACAGATCCACATTCTCTCCCGCTATTCCCGGAATTTTGTGTTCGCCCTTGACGCCGATGCCGCTGGAGCTCGGGCGACATGGCGGGGCGTCATGGTGGTGCAAGAGGCCCTGGCGGAACGGGGCGTGATCGCGCCCACTCCTTCAGGCTTTCGCACCGAAAAGCGCATGTTGGCGGATGTTAGCATTGCCATTATGCCCGAGGGGCAAGACCCGGATGACGTATTGCGTCAAGACCCCAACCAGTGGCAGTCGCTTATCGAGAATGCCGTCCCCGTGGTAGACTATATCATCCAGCAAACCGCTGCCCAAACCGATCTACAAACCGCTGCTGGAAAATCTCATTTCGTGGCCGAAGTCTTGCCCACGTTAAGTAAAATCGGCGATGCCATTCAACGACGGCACTACATTGGCAGAGTAGCCTCCCTGGCTCGGGTGCGGGAGAGCGACGTCGAAGAGGCGTTGGCCCAGTATGAGCGAGAGCAACGCCGTAGCGCTTCGGTGCGCAGGAAACCTTCAGCGTCCACGACCTCGCCTCCTCCCCTCCCCCCGGACTCCTCGGTTAAGGTGGTGTCTGGGGCCAGTGAAGAGCCGCCCCTATGGCGAGATGACCTTCAGGTCGAAAGCGCGCCACTTGCAACAAGCCCAGACCTTTCCAGGCAACCAAGGGCCATAGGTCCTGAAGAACATTTGCTAGGACTGATCCTGTTGCATCACCATCGACTGATGCCCTGGCTGGAAGAGGAGCTGGCCAAACTCGAATTGGATCCTCTCTACCTTGAGGACTTTACTGATTCCTTAAATCGAGCGGTTTTTCAAATCATCGAAGATTATTATCTTGATGAGATCGAGGAGGACTTGGCAGACTTCTTCTCTCGATTCGACGAGACCATCGTCGGTCATTTTCATGCTTTATGGCAATATGCACAAAGCTTTGAACAATCCAAGCCCAAATATGTGCAACTTTCCCATCTTCAACGCGAGGCAATCACCACATTGCTCCGCCTGCGCCTGAAACAGGCGCGCGATACGCAGCAGCAACTGGAGCTGTCCATTCAAGAGGCCATCACCTCCGATGAGCGCGGCGTCTTGGATCGGCATTTCAGCGAATTGTTGCAGCGCCGTAGAAAGCTGGAACAATCCCTGTTGCGATATTCCCAAACCGCCCATTGGACCCATCCTCATCATTCTTTTCCATCATCTTATTTTCCTCCCACCACAGATAGCTGACAGTCCGTCAGAACCACCGCCCTAATGAGCGCTACGCCATCTCGTAAGTCTTCTAAAACTGAATCCCCTGATCTGCCCGCCTCGGAGGAGTTGACGGAGGCGAGTGCGTTGCCTGAAAAGGAAGTGCTCGATGCCGTCTCTGCCGACGAAGACCTCCTTTTGCCGCCAGCTGAAGAAATCGAGGCTTTGACTGAAATTCCAGGCTTGCTGGAAATAGGCGATGAGAATCCAATCATTCCCGTGTTGGATAAGGAGGAGTTGGAACCAGACGCCAATTTCAGTCTGCCCGCGGAAGAACTTTTTGAAGAACCTGCCGGGATCAGCGATCCCGTCAGGCAGTACCTCCAGGAGATCGGTCGTCATCCTTTGTTAACCCATGCCCAGGAGATCGCCATCGCCAAACGGATTAAGGCTGGGCAAGAAGCGCGAGCGCAGCTTGAGGCTCGCGCCCAAGAAGCAGGCATGACGCCCGCGGAGTATCTTCAAAGTTTGCCGCAAGAGGAGCGAATCGCCATCGAATCGGTCATTGAAGATGGCAAAAAAGCGGAACGCGAATTGGTGCAAAGCAATTTGCGTTTGGTAGTTAGTGTTGCCAAACGGTATGTTGGTCGCGGCATGAGCCTGCTTGACTTGATCCAGGAAGGCAATTTAGGTTTGTTACGAGCGGTGCAAAAATTTGATTACACCCGCGGGTTTAAATTCAGCACCTATGCAACCTGGTGGATTCGGCAGGCCATTATGCGCGCGATCGCGGATCAGGCCCGCACTATCCGCATTCCTGTGCATATGGTTGAGAGCATCAATCGGGTCATGCGCACCCAGCGGGAATTGACCCAGAAATTGGGGCGGGATCCAACGCCGGAAGAGATCGCTGTTGAAATGGATTTTATCGATCCTCCCGAAGAGCGAGACGCCATCCGTCGGGCGTTGGCTGAAGGCAAACCTCTGAACGCGACCCAGAAGCGGGCTCTCCGCCGCGCCACCTCCAAAGTGCGGAATATCATCCGCATGGCCCAGGAGCCCATGTCTCTGGAAACGCCAGTGGGCAATGAGGAAAACAGTTTTCTGGGCGATTTTATTAAGGATGAAAGCACCCCCGAGCCCGCAGACGCCGCCACGCGACAATTGTTGCGAGAACAGGTCGAAGAAATCCTCGAAGAATTGAATGAGCGTGAACGTCAGGTATTGGAGATGCGTTTCGGTCTGACCGATGGTCGCACCCATACGTTAGAAGAGGTAGGTCGAGCCTTCAACGTGACTCGCGAGCGCATCCGCCAGATCGAGGCCAAAGCCCTGCGCAAGTTGCGCCATCCCCAACATAGTCGAAAGCTGCGAGATTATCTCTCCGAGTAGTACTGGAGATGTCCTATCTTCAGCTTATTTCATATGTGAGGCGATACAATGATCTCCAGAGAAATGCTAGAAGAACGAGAGCGTAAGTATCTTGCGCCTTGGGGTATGAAGAGCGCGGACACCCGAGGACGGGTTTATCCTGAAGATGAAGCAGATTACCGGACCGCGTATCAAAAAGACAGGGATCGCATCGTTCATACGACCGCGTTTCGCCGTTTGGCCTATAAAACCCAGGTTTTTGTCTATCATGAGGGGGATCATTATCGCAATCGCTTAACCCACACCATGGAAGTGGCCCAGCTCGGTCGGACATTGGCCCGGGCGTTGGGCGCCAATGAGGAGTTGACGGAAGCTATTTGTCTGGCGCATGATCTGGGACATCCCCCCTTCGGCCACACTGGAGAGCACATTCTCAATGCATTGATGGCGAACCATGGTGGATTCGACCACCAGCGCCAAACCATGCGTATTGTGGAATCGTTAGAGCAACGCTATCCAGACTTTCCGGGTTTGAATCTGACCTACGAAGTCCGGGAAGGTCTGGTGAAGCATGACACCGATTACGATGAGATCAATGCAGAGGGCTATGAGCCTGAATTGGCGGGCACGCTCGAATGCCAACTTGCCAATATAGCGGATGAAATGGCGTGGAACACCAGCGATTTGGACGATGGTCTCTATGCTGGCATCCTCGACGTGGCGGATCTGGCTGAACAACCATTATGGCAACGCGTGATGGACAGCCTGGGACTCCCTTACTATCTGCCGAAACTCGATTCCCTCACCCGGGCCCGGATCATTCGTCGGCTTGTTGGCATTGAGATGACCGATGCCATCGAATATACTTACGCCCAGCTCAAAGCCCATCATATCGAATCGGTAGATGATATTCGCGCCTTCGGAAAGAATATCGCAGGTTTTAGCCCTGAGTTACGCCACGCCAACGCAGTGCAAAAACGTTATCTATACGAGCATTTCTATCGAAGTTACCGGGTCATGCGCATGGCATCCAAAGCGGAGATGATCCTTACACGGCTGTTTGAGGCGTATGTGCGCGAGCCGCGAATGCTCCCACCTGATACCCAACAAAAGATTCATGATGGCAAGTCCGACCTGCATCGCGTGGTCTGTGATTATCTGGCGGGCATGACCGATCGTTATGCCATTCAAGAATACAATCGACTGTTTGACCCCAACGAACGCGTCTAGCTGTCAGAGACCTTCTCCGGATCGACGCGCAGAAAATTCGATCTCCGCAGATTCAATGATGGGAACGCCTTCGCTGGTGCGTGGGCCCAAGGCTACCTGACGAACCGTGGCGTCGACAGCCAGATAAGCGGTTTCAAGGTGGAAGGTTGCCCCTGGCTGCAGTGGAGCGATATCTTTCTCTCCCTCCCAATATTGCGTCAGCAGATCGGGATCGTTGGCCAATGGCGGGGGAGCTAATAGGATGGAGACCGTGCGGATATCGTTGCGATCGTAGAGGAGGGCTTCCAGCGCCATCACCTGTCTGGAATTCTGGGGCGCGGTGATGGCGACGCCCAACACAAATTGTCCGAAGTCATTGTCGATCTCAATGGGAACAATCACATTGAAGTCAGGCGCCCCGTCAAACTGTAACGTCTGTGTGCGAATCCCTTCGTTGGAGGTCGTAACGATTTCCTCCCCATCCTCTTTCTCTGTGGCTACTGCAGCAGCTGGCTTGTTGGTGTCAGGAGGAGGGGGCGAAGGCACCGTAGTGAAGTCCTCGGGAGCATCAATAGGATGTTCATATTCTTCAGCCGTTTCGTCATCGACTGATTCACCCAAGGTGGGGTCTGAGGGGGTTGTTTTGAACTGGGCGCCAAAATCGGGCATTTTCCCATTCGCATGCTCCGACTTCCAGATGCTTTCGCGGTCGGGAAGTGGAGTGATTTCAAATCGCTCAGCGATGCCTGCGGGGGGCGCTTGGGAGGGTTCAGCTTCCCAGGGCGGAATTTCCTCCTCCGTTTGTCCATAAGATGGTTCGCCGGGGAGGGGCGTCTCCGGGAAGATGGCGTCATCCTCTTCGACTGACGCCACGGGACTGGGAGCAGGCGACAACACTGGCTCTGCTGGCTCGAAAGAGGCCCGTCGCTTGGCAACAAGCCCTTTGCGTTGGGCCAGAATAATGGCGATGATGAGAATCAGCAGCAGAACCAGCCCTAAGATGAAATAGGTCATCTCCACGCCAGAGCCTGTCGGCTGTGAAGGAGTGGCGCCTGGCGTCGGAGGCTTGAGATGAAGGTCTTGGGCGAGGATATTCAAATAGGATGAGCGTTCAGGCTCGATCTTCTCCAGAGAGATGGCCAGGGTATGGAGGCGTTTGGCCAGCTCTTCGGGCTCCCAATATCGCAATCGTTTTGCTGCGCGCCGAAGATCGTGCGTGGCCGCATACGATTCCGCCGCCATGATTAAATATTCGTCCGCGATATCAGGACGTAATTGGGTAGGATAAATATCTGTTGTTTTCAGGGGAAACAAATACCAACCAAACACAAACCATCCCACCACGATCCCAAGGACAAACACGCCAACATATCGCCAGTAGGAGCCGTAAGAGGGTTTCTCGGCGGCCAATGAATCGTGGCTGGGGGCATCGGGAAATGGGGGATCAGATTCCTGTGTAGGCGTTGGGGGAATGTCGTGTGCGCTCATTAGCAACGCTTGGCCAAGGAGTGTTTATGGTGTGGTTTTTAAGAGTATAGAGGACTCAAGATGGAAACGCAAGGGCCGACCATCATCCCCTTACCCAGAGTTGACGACCAGGTTGGCAATGTATGATGGCGGCGCTTGCACGGCCACCACGCGCCCCTTCGCGCAATGCTCCCCGCGAGCATACAAGTCGATATCGACGACGACCTTGCGCCCCTTGATTTCTGCAAGACGGCCGCGCAATTCCAGCTCAACGCCCAGAGGCGTGGGCTTGAGATAATCGACATGCAGTGAGGCGGTGAGAAAGCGATAGGCGGGACCATCATCGTCGTCCATGGCGCGGCCCGCTGCGCGGTAGGCGAACGCAGCCGCGGATCCGGTGCCATGGCAATCGATGAGAGAGGCGATAAGTCCGCCATACACAAAGCCCGGAATGGCAATATGATAAGGTTGGGGCGTAAACCAGGCCACCGTTTCGTCATCGTCCCAATAGCTTTTTAAATGATGCCCATGCTCATTGAGGCGACCGCAGCCGTAGCAATGCGCCAGATGATCCGGGTAATAATCTTGAAATGGTTTTTGGTTGGCAATGATAGCCGCTTTCTGTTTGGCGTTCATGAAACCCTCGATCTTGTAGCGAAATGGAGGCAAGGGAGCTGCGCATTGGGGACCAAGAGATGTATACAGTATATGCGTTTTTGACGCTTCTGGCGAATGTGATTTTAGGCAGGATTCGTCGGTTCGGAGATCGGGAAATTTGCTTCGAGGGAACGTTTGACCTGGAAGGTGATTGCGCGTACAATGCAGAGACATATTTTTCAATCCTTAACGTAGCTATTGGCCGCCTCCGCCTCGCCGCACTTTGTGTGCGCCGACCGATTCCATTCGCGCAGCCTGGAGTCTTGGCGGGGCGAAAGGTTGACCTAGCTACCCACATACTTTTATTCGGAGGTCAATGTGGACCGAGTTGGACTGTATTTGCAAGATGCTCACCCCATTCGTGTCGGTATGGAACTTTCTCAATATGCCGAGAAAAAAGGATTCGAGGCGGTCTGGCAGGCAGAATCTCGCCTGGTGCGGGATGCCATTGTGCCCATGGCAGCGTACGCCGCAGTCACCGATAAGATCAAAATCGGTAGCGGCGTCATTAACAATTGGACGCGCAATATTGGCCTGTTGGCGGCCACCTTCCTCACTCTCGATGATCTTGCTCCAGACCGTATTATTTGCGGGATTGGCGCTTGGTGGGATCCTCTCGCCAAAAATGTGGGTATCAATCGTCGCAAGCCCCTGAAGGCCATGCGTGAAACCGTGTATGTGTTACGCAAGCTGCTCAATATGGAGCGCGTCACATTCCACGGTGAGTTTCATCATGTGGATGGGATCGAGCTCGACGTCGTCCATGGGCGTCGCGAACCACGAAACGTGCCCATTTATATCGGCGCTACCGGTCCAAAAATGATGGAGCTGACAGGGGAAATTGCAGATGGCGTGGTGTTGAACTATTGTGTTCCACCCGAATACAATGACATGGCCATGGAGTATCTTGACAAAGGCGCGCGTCGGGTTGGCCGTTCGGTGTATGATCTCGATCGTCCACAATTGGTGGTTTGTTCGGTGGACCATGATCGGAAAAAGGCGTTGGATGGCGCACGCCGCTTGTTGACGCAATATCTGGCACAACAGCCACACATCGCCAAAGCCAGCGGCGTGAGCGATGAAGTGGTTCATGAAATTCAATCTATTTTGGGTTGGCCCGCTACCCATGAACAAATCGAAAAAGCCATGCACCTGGTGCCCGATGATTTGGTTCAACGGATTACTGCCAGTGGCACGCCCGAAGAAGTGAAAGCCAAAGTGCAGGAATATATCGATCATGGCGCCACGTATCCCATCCTGTATCCCCTTGGGGATCCCTGGCTGATGATCGATATCTTCTCCCCTCTTGAAAATGCCGACGAATAAACGCGGTTAACCCGCTCGCCTGGCCTTTGCCAAACAAAAAGCACGGAGGAGTGCGATGCACCCTGTCTCCTCCGTGCTTTATTTTATTTCAAGGACCTGTGACTGATCTCGGTCGAGCTTGTTGGATAGGGTTGGTCAGCCAGGTGGGATGCGCGGCTATTTCAGGATCAGGTCGCCAAAGGAGGTGGCATCGCTATAGGTGGACCAGCTGGCCCATACAAGCTGGCTATCCCTTTCGCCGCCGTTGTCGTCATCGTTAATCGCAAAATCGATGCCAATGACCAGCCCCGGGCGAAGCTCGTTAATCCCCAATGCCGATAGGGGGATGGCGACTTCGACCTGATAGCCGTGATCGTTGAGCTTGACCGCCCAACGAACGTCGGGATTGGAAATGGCTAGCGTGCGATCGGCGGCCTCGCCATCGAATCTGACGGTGAATTGATGATCGCCGCGGGTGTTGCTGAAGGCGTCGTTGTCATTTTCGCCATCCACGCCGATTTCGATGCTGTCATCCTTCCACAGGCCGGTGCTGTCGACAATGATCTGATCGTCTCGCACATCGAAGGCGAAGTAGATGTGGGCGTCGTCCCATCGGGCCCAGATGAGCGCGCTGGAATCTGGCGGGCCGAAGATGGCTTCGGGACGATTGATGCGATTGGCTGATCCGGTGTCGAGGGTGAGCGGTGCGTTGGTCCATTCATCCAATATGCCATCAATGGTGGCGTTTCCACGTATGGCTTCGATCGTTTTGGGAGCGCCCGGCGTGGAGGTGGGAATGGGGGTTGTGGTGGGGATAGGCGTGTTCGCCACGGTTGGCGTGGCCGTGGGTGTGGGCGGCGCGCCCACCAGCACCAGGTCGCCAAAGGAGGTGGCGTCGCTGTAGGTGGACCAGCTGGCCCACACAAGCTGACTGTCGCGTTCGCCGCCATCGTCGTCGTCATTCAGTCCGAAGTCGATGCCTAACACTTGGCCCGAAGTGAGTCCATTGACGCCTAGCTCCGAAAGGGGGATGGCGACTTCCACCCGGTATCCTATATCAGAGCGCTGGACAGCCCATTGCACCCCTGGATCATCGATGGGCAAGGTGCGATCTGCTGCTTCGCCATCGAAACGGATCGTGTATTGGTGGTCGCCGCCGCTGTCGCTGAACGCGTTGTTGTCGTTTTCGCCATCGAGACCGATCTCAACGCTGTCATCTTTCCACAACGCTGAGCTGTCTACGACCAGTTTGTCATCTCGTACGTCAAAGGCGAAGTAGAGATGGGATTCGTCCCAGCGGGCCTGGATCAAGGCGCTGGTGTCGGCAGGCCCTGTAATGGCTTCGGGGCGATTGATGCGGTTGGCTGAGCCTGTATCCAACGTGAGGAAGGCGTTGCCCCAGTCGTCGAAGTTGCCGTCAATGGTGACGGCGCCGTACGTCGCTTCGATCCGTTTTGGATTGCTGGTGTTGTCTGGCGTAGAGGTGGGGATCTGGATGACCGTGGGCGTGGGAGTGTAGGTGGGCGTTGGCGTGTAGGTGGGGGTTGGGGTGAATGTCGCGGTTGGGGTAGGCG
>WFTO01000262.1 GCA_015485435.1 Anaerolineae bacterium
AGGGAACTGTATCGGGTATTGAAACCGGGCGGCTGGGCAATTCTTCAAACGCCTTATAGTGAAAACATAGCGGTCTCCATTGAAGACCCCACCCTGACGTCCCCTGCGGAGCGCGCTCGCGTCTTCGGGCAGGAAGACCATGTTCGCATTTACGCCCGAGAGGATTACCTGTCGCGATTGCAAGATGCTGGTTTTCGGGTGGAGCTTTTTCGTTGGTGGGAAGAGGGAGAGGCGTTTGGCAATCCGAATAACCGTTATGGCCTGATGCCGCGAGAGATCCTCTTTGTGGCGCATCATCCTGATCAATGAAATTGGGAGCGTCTGGCGCGGATCAACCATGGGCTCGCTTTCAAGCCTTCAGTCCGAAGGACCTGTCTGGAGGTGGACCTGGGTTCACTCGAGTACCCGTTACCGGTTTCCATTGTCATCACTCGGCCCGCCTCTAAAGTGAAACGCACTTCTTCGGTTTGCGATAATTGACGAATTTCTGCAGGAATGCTACACTTGATCTCGGTTCAACGTAGAACCATCGACATAATCGTATACATGCTGGATGACGCGTGCGAGAGAGCGTTGAAGAAAAGATGTGCGATGAGATAGGCCATCTTTTGTTCAGCCGCCGAAGGGGCAAGCTGACGGGATGCCGGAGCCCGGCAGCCAATCTCTCAGGCAAAAGGATCGCACGCTGACAGCGCTCTGGAGAGCGAGGTTGCAAGGATCGCAACCTCCACCGACGGGGAAAGCCTCACGGCCAAACTCTCAGGCGCCAGGACAGAGTGCATTCCGGACACTGTCACCTTTACGCGCCCGACTTTGGGCCATCCTTTTTCCTGGCAACCGGAGGCAAAAAATGTCAGAACTCAAACGTACAGCCCTGTACGAGGTGCACGTCGCTATGGGCGCGCGCATGGTTCCTTTCGCTGGTTGGGAGATGCCCGTCCAGTATCCTACTGGCCCCATCACAGAACACCAGGCCGTGCGAGAGGCGGCCGGGCTTTTTGACATCGACCACATGGGGCAATTGAAGCTGGTCGGGCCCGACGCCGAAGCGTTTTTGCAGTACGTCCAACCTCGAGATGTGGGGAAGATGAAGGTGTGGGACGCAGAGTACAGCTATTTGTGTTATGAGGATGGGACATTTGTGGATGATATCTTTATCTACCGACTCCCCGATGACGAATGGATGATCGTGATCAACGCAGCCAATCGCGAGAAAGATATTTTCTGGTTGGATACGCACATCGTCGGTTTCGACGCCGACCTCATCGACATTTCAGATGCGACCTATATGGTGGCGTTGCAGGGACCGAAAGCACAAACGATCTTGCAGAAATTAACCGACCACGATCTGAATCAGGTGGCCTTTCACACCGCGGCCCAAATTCAGGTTGGAGGAGTGGAAACGCTCATAGGCGCCACTGGATACACCGGCGAATACGGGTATGAGCTCTTCTTCCCCGAAGAAAAAGCCATCGCCATGTGGGAGATGATCCTGGAAGCCGGCAAGGATGAAGGACTGCTGGCATGTGGCCTCGCAGCCAGAGATTCCTTGCGCTTTGAGGCATGTTTGCCTTTGTATGGTCATGAGATCCACGCCGAAGTCGAGCCCATCGGCGCTCGGTTGGGTTGGGTGTGTGATTGGGATAAAGGCCCGTGGATCGGACGCAACGCCGTGCTGAAACACAAACTGGAAAAGCCAAAAATGCTGCTCGTAGGTTTGGAAATGATCGACAAGGGCGTGCCTCGCGAAGGTTATCAGGTGGCGAAAGATGACAAAGTCATCGGTTGGGTGACGACGGGCATGAAAGCGCCTACGCTGAATAAATTCCTGGCTCTGGCCTATGTGCCTCGAGGCTTGAATCGATTCGGCACCGAGCTCGATATCATTATTCGCGGCAAGCCCAAAAAGGCTGTTGTGGTGAAAAGACCATTTTATCTTCCCGCTTATCGTCGCTGAATGACGGCACGATCAACAACCAACATAAAATACGCACCATCTATTTCCCATCCCATTGCAACGTTCCACTTTCTGCTAAAGGAGTTTCTGCCATGACCCTAACGTATGATCCCAACTTGAAGTACGCCAAAACCGATGAGTGGGCCCGCGTCGAAGACGATAATGTGGTGGTCGTCGGCATCAGTGACTACGCCCAGGACCAACTATCCGATATCGTGTATGTGGAGTTGCCCGAAGTGGGCGCCCAGGTGAGCGCGGGGGAAGTCGTTGGCACCGTCGAATCGGTCAAGGCGGCAGCCGACATCATGTCGCCTGTTACTGGAGAGATCATCGAGGTTAACGAAGCCTTGGATGACTCGCCGGAAATGATCAACGAAGATCCGTATGGCGCCTGGATCTTCAAAGTGAAAGCCAACGATCTTTCGGAATTGGACGCACTGATGGACGCCGCGGCTTATGAAGCCTACAACGCCACCAGGGAGCATTGACCTATGCGTTATATTCCTCTTACCGATGACGACCGTCGGGCCATGATGGAAGCCATCGGCATCAAGGATATTGGCGAGCTGTTCGCCGACGTCCCTGCCGAGTATCGTTACCCCGACCTTCAACTCCCCGAGCCCATGACTGAGATGGAGGTGATGCGGGAGTTGGATATGATCGCGGCGGAAAACGCGAATTTACGCGAATTCGCCAGTTTTCTGGGAGCGGGCGCCTACAATCATTTCGTGCCCGCGATCGTGGATTCGATCATCAGCCGCGGGGAGTTTTACACGGCCTATACGCCCTATCAGCCTGAGATCAGCCAGGGCACGCTTCAGGCTGCATTCGAATATCAGAGTATGGTGGCCGCGCTTACCGGCATGGAAGCGGTCAATGCTTCGCATTATGATGGCGCCACCGCGGTGGCCGAAGCTGCCATCATGGCCGTCAATATTCAGCGGCATAAGCGACGCACCATCGTCGTATCTCCCTCCCTGCATCCCCAATATCGGGAGGTGTTGCGCACCTACGTTCAGGGCATGGAGCTGAAGGTGGTGGGGGATGAGACCCACGATAACGACTTCCACGCCCTCATCGACCGGTGCGATGACGACACCGCCGTAGTCATCGTTCAAAACCCAGATTTTTTGGGGCAACTCCATACGCCGCAAGAAATGCAAGACCTGGCCGACGCCGTCCACGCCAAAGGCGCTCTCCTGGCCGTTTCCACCGATCCCATCGCATTGGGCATACTCAAACCGCCAGGGGAATATGGCGCGGACATCGTCACAGCGGAAGGACAGGTGCTGGGCAACAGCTTAAGCTTTGGCGGTCCATATCTGGGCATCTTCGCCTTTCGAATGAAGCATGTGCGGAAAAGTTCCGGGCGTCTGGTGGGCGAGACCGTCGACGCCGAAGGAAGGCGAGGATACGTCCTGACCCTTTCCACAAGAGAACAACACATCCGTCGCGAAAAAGCCACCAGCAATATTTGTTCGAATCAGGCATTGAATGCTCTGGCTGCTGCTGCGTATCTGGCCGCCATGGGCAAACACGGTTTGCGCAAAGTGGCGGAGCTAAGCTGGCATAAGGCCCACTACGCCGCCCAGAAGATCGACGCCCTTGACGGCTACGAGGTTCTGGCAGATAAACCCTTCTTCAAGGAATTTGTGGTCAAGTGCCCGCGTCCGGTGGCTGAGATCAATCAATATTTGTTGGAAGAATACGGCATCATCGGCGGTTATGACCTGAGCCAGGACTATCCTCACCTGGGAGAGGCCATGTTATTGTGCGTGACCGAAATGAACACTCGGGAAGAGATCGATGATCTGGCGACTGCGCTGCGTGAAGCGGCTGCTTCGCCCATCCGCTTGAATCTGGAGGTGTCGCTATGAAATTCGACGACTATATCTATGACTTGAGCTCACCCGGCCGGAAAGGCGTCGATCTGCCCGAGCCTGACGTTCCCGAAACGCCTATTCCTGAAGAATTTCTGCGGGACGATCTCCCTCTGCCTGAATTGAGCCTGGTTCAGGTGACACGGCATTACCTGCGTTTAAGCCAGAAAAACTACGCGGTAGACAAGGGCTTCTATCCCCTGGGCTCTTGCACCATGAAATACAACCCTAAGGTGAATGAATGGGCTGCTCGATTGCCCGGATTCGCCAATGTGCATCCCTTGCAAGACCCCAGCACCGTTCAGGGTGCTATGGGGTTGATGTATGAATTGCAGGAGATGATCGCTGAGATTGCAGGTTTTGACGCGGTGTCGTTGCAGCCAGCCGCGGGTGCCCATGGGGAATTCGCTGGCGTGTTGATCATGCGCGCGGCTCAACTTGCCCGCGGTGAAACCCAACGCTACAAAATCCTCGTGCCCGATTCCGCCCATGGCACCAACCCAGCCAGCACCTCCATGGCGGGCTTCACCGCCGTCCAGATCCCCAGCGACGCCGATGGCAATGTTGATATCGAGGCCCTGAAAGCCGCGCTCGATGACAAAGTGATCGGCATCATGATCACCAACCCCAACACCCTGGGGTTGTTTGAATCCAACATCGTCGAAGTTTGTGATCTGGTCCACGAGGCGGGCGGCCTGGTCTATGGCGATGGGGCCAATCTCAACGCCATTATGGGCATTGTTCGTCCTGGCGATCTGGGCATTGATGTGATGCATTTCAATTTACATAAAACATTCAGCACCCCTCATGGTGGTGGTGGACCGGGCTCCGGTCCAGTGGGCGTCACGTCAGAGCTGGCGCCATTCTTGCCTGGCCCCATTGTCGCCTTGAACGAAGCAGGGGATGAATACGTCTGGAAGCAGCCCGAGCAAAGCATCGGACGCATTAAAAGCTTTTACGGCAATTTTGGCGTGATGGTGAAGGCGTATGTTTACATAAAGATGCATGGCGCGGCAGGCCTGCAGCAGGTCAGCGAGACGGCCGTGTTGAACGCCAACTACCTTCAATCTCGGATTTTACAAATGGGCGATTATCCTGTACCATATGGGCATCGCTTCTGTAAGCATGAAACGGTAGCTCAGGGTAAAATTGCTGGTGCGGAAGGTATCAGGACGTTGGACATCGCAAAAAGGTTGATAGATTACGATTTCCATCCGCCCACCATCTATTTCCCCCTCATCGTCCACGAGGCGCTCATGATTGAGCCCACGGAGACGGAGGACAAGGAAACAATCGATGCGTTTCTCGACGCGCTTCACGCCATTGCCGTAGAAGCCCGAGAGCATCCCGAGCTGCTGCATGATGCGCCTCATAATGCGCCAGTGCGTCGCCTAGATGAAGTGCGCGCTGCGCGTACACCTATCCTCATTCGCCTGCCAGACACCACAACCGCCACCTAACGGTTTCCATTGCACTCCTGCATCGTTCCCACCACCCTACGCCTCTGATAATACCTCTCGCCCTGGCAGGGACAAGCCCCGGTCGCTATTGGCCGGGGCTTTGTTTTTCTCTCGATGCGTCCAGAAGAGGCTAGAAGAAACCCAACATTTCCTTGGCCTCTTCACTCATCATCTCTGGATTCCAAAAGGGCACCCAGACCAGATTGATGTTGATATCCTTGACATCGGGGAAATTGCGTTGAATGGCGTAGTAAGCGTCGGTAAGGATCTGGGGGCCAGCCGGACAACCTGGCGCAGTCAGGGTCATATCGACGTCGACCGTCTGGTTGTCATCATCGATGCGGATATCGTAAATCAGACCCAGATTCACCACATCGATATGGAGTTCCGGGTCTTTCACCGTTTTTAGCGCTTCTTTGATTTCTTCAGGGGTTGGCATGGGCATATCTTTTACTCCAATATCCTGTGGTTGGGATGATTCCTGGATCGCTGGATTACTGGTCATGGCCTTCATTCTCCTTTTCCCAGGCGTCCAGTCCCCAGACGCCGGCCTTCACCACTTTGAGCGGTAGAAGCGCACATTTCAGGCGAACCGGGCCGATCGGTATCCCCAACAGATCCAAAATAAAGGCTTTGTCCATGGCTTTGACCTCTTCCAGGCTTTTACCCAACAATTCTTCAGCCAGCATAGAGGCCGAAGCCATGCTGATGGCGCAGCCATGACCATCAAAGGCCACTTCCACGACTTTGTCGTTCTCAAGTTTCAACTCGAAGGTAATATCATCTCCGCAAAAAGGGTTGACATCCCGGAATTTGATGTCAGGGTCGGCAAGATGCCCTTTATGGCGGGGATATTTGTAGTGATCGAGGATGTTTTCTCGGTAAAAATCGTCCATAATTTCGATTTTGGGAAAAGATGTTTGTATGTGATAGGAAATCGTGGGCTTTTGATGGTTTGTCGAGGCGTCTCTAGACGCCGAAGACGGCCCTGGCTTTTTCGAGGGCTTCGGTCAGCACATCCACTTCTTCCAGGGTATTGTAGAGGTAGAAACTGGCTCGGGCTGTGGCCGGGATGCCGAAGAAGTCGTGGACAGGTTGTGCACAATGATGCCCTGCGCGTACAGCAACGCCAAACATGTCGAGCACGGCAGCGATATCATGGGGATGGACGCCTTCTAAAGTGAAGGCCAGCAGTCCGCCGCGGCGTGCGGGCTCCGGACCAAGGATGCGCAATCCCTCGATGGCGGATAGCCGATCCCAGGCATAGCTGACCAGCTCCTGTTCGTGAGCGTGGATCCAATCCATGCCAATGTTGGTTAAATAGTCCACGGCTGCCCCCAAGCCGATGACCTCGGCAATCGCTGGCGTGCCCGCTTCGAATTTATGTGGGATCGTGTTCCAGGTGCTTTGGTCCATGAATACTTCGCGAATCATCTCCCCGCCTCCCAAAAAAGGCGGCATGGCTTCGAGGAGCTCCCTTTTGCCGTACAACACGCCGGCGCCGGTGGGACCTAACATCTTATGGCCCGAGAATGCCAGAAAATCGGCATCGAGCGCCTGCACATCGGTCGTGAGATGCGGCACACTTTGGGCGCCGTCAACCAGTGTGATGGCCCCCACCGCATGCGCTTTTTTAATCAATTCGGCAACTGGGTTGATTGTGCCCAGCACGTTCGACATGGCCGTGAAGGCAAAGATCTTGGTTCGCTCGGTCAGAAGTTGATCGAGCGCAGCAAAGTCAAGCTCGCCTTGCCTGGTGATGGGGACATAGCGAAGGGTGGCGCCGGTGGCCTGCGTGACGAGCTGCCAGGGAACAATATTAGAATGATGCTCCATCTGGGTGATTAAGACCTCGTCTCCTGGCTTCAGATGGGCCCGTCCCCAGGCATTGGCCACGAGATTGATGGCTTCGGTCGTGTTGCGGACAAAGATGATCTCTTTGGGCGAAGGCGCGTGAATAAAGCGCGCCACCTTGAGCCGAGCGCCCTCATAGGATGCGGTGGCGCGCTCCGCCAGCGAATGAATGCCCCTATGCACATTGGCATTGTCTTCCTGATAATAGCGGGCCATTGCCTCGATGACCTGTCGGGGCTTTTGGGATGTCGCTGTGCTATCAAGATAGATCAGGGGCTTGTCATGCACCTGTTGGTGCAGAATGGGGAAATCCGCTCGAATCTGTTGAATGTCAGGCATGATTAGGGAAGCATGGTCTTGAGTGATTTGGCGGCGAATTGGGGGTGGATGAATTGAGACAATAGGAATCCAGCCTCCATAACAGACCTATTTTACTCGATTCCCACGCGATGAGCGATTTCCGCTTCGAGCTTATCGCGGACGCCGGGCACAGGCACGCGGTTGAGCACTTCCTCAAAGAATCCTTGAACAATCATGCGTACAGCGGTTCGCCGACTGAGCCCTCGGGCCATCAGATAAAAGATGTATTCTTCCGGCACTTTGGCGCTTGTGGCTCCATGGGTGCAGCGCACATCATCCGCTTCGATCTCCAGGCCCGGGATGGAATCTGCACGGGCGTGGTCGCTGAGAATGAGGTTGTCGTTCTTTTGGTAGGCGTCGGTTTTTTGCGCGCCGGGCCACACGCGTATGAGCCCCTGGTAGACGGAACGGGCGTGGTCATCGAGCGCTCCCTTGAACAGGAGGTCGCTTGTGCAACGCGGCACCCGGTGGTTCTGGTTCGTATGATGATCGATGTGCTGATGATCTTGCGGGAAATACAGGCCCAATAGCTCGCCATGGCCGCCAGGCTCCTCCAATTCAAGGTCGATCCACACCTTGCTGAGTTTGCTTCCCCAACTGGCTTGCAGCTGGCGATAGAGGGCGTCGCGTCCGGCGCTGGCGCGCTGGGTGGAAAAATTCCAGGCGGATTCGTCGAGGTTTTGCAGTCGCAAATAATGCATACGCGCGGCCTGCTTGGTAAAGACTTCGGACACGCTGTCACTCATGCCCTGCCTTGAGCCTATGAAATCTTCCACGATGACCGCTTCGCTATTTTCTTCGCCGACAAGCAGGGTGTGATGGAAGTTGGCCACGCCAGCGCTCTGCAACACCAACACCTGGAAGGGTTTGTCAACGGTGAGGTGCTTGGGCATGAATAAAAAGGCGCCGTTGATCCAGAGGGCATAGTGAAGCGCAGCAAACTTATTTTCATCTGCAGGCGTTAGCGCAGCCAGATGCACCTTGATCAGCTCCTCGTGGGTACGTATGGCGCTGCGGATATCTGTGAAGATGACCCCTTTGCGCGCCAGGGAATCATCGAATTCATAATACACCACTTGGCCATCTTGTAAGATAAGGGCGCCAGCGCTATCGATTTTGTCCAACGCTTCGCGCAGGTCTTCGGGCAGATGTTGACGGTCATCGAACGTCGCCACCTCGGTTTGGGGCAACTCAAAGTCCTCGAGATGGAATCCCGTTAGCCGGGTGCGTCTCCAGGTTTCTTCTTTATATGTGGGCCAGGGCATGGCGACAAAGTTTTCCCAGGCGGCAAGCCGGGCCTGGCGCAACCATTCAGGTTCATCGTAACGGTCGCTAATGGCCTTGACGGCCGCAACCGAAATCGTTTGCTTGATCATTGTTTTTGTGGTCATTGATATCTCCATCGACGAAAAGATGAAAGCTGGATGGTGAAAAATTCATGGCCGGAAAAAGCTTCAGCCCTTACCCCTTTCATCTTTGGTCTCTTGATAAGGCGTTTTATCCGATACTGCCTTCCATCTGCAGTTGGATGAGTCGATTGAGCTCCACGGCGTATTCCATGGGGAGCTCTTTCACGAGGGGTTCGATAAACCCGCCTACAATCATGGCCATGGCTTCGTCTTCACTGATGCCGCGGCTCATCAGATAGAAGAGCTGTTCTTCGTTGATTTTGCTAACCGAAGCTTCGTGACCAACTTCCACATCATCTTCTGCGATCTCGATGTAGGGATAGGTGTCTGATCGAGACTGGGGATCGAGGAGCAGGGCGTCGCAAACCACCTGTGATTTTGAGCCATAAGCTCCTGGGGTGACCTTGAGCAGGCCACGATAAGACGCCCGGCCGCCATCTTTGCTGATGGATTTCGAGATGATCTTCGAGGAAGTGTATGGCGCGGCATGGATGGCTTTGCCACCGGCGTCTTGGATCTGACCCTTGCCAGCAAATGCCATCGATAGCACTTCGCCATGGGCTCGTTCGCCCAACATGATCACGGCAGGATACTTCATAGTGATGCGGGAGCCAAGGTTGCTGTCCACCCATTCCATGGTGGCGCCTTCGTAAGCAAGCGCCCGCTGTGTGACGAGATTGAAGACGTTATTCGACCAGTTTTGCACCGTGGTGTAGCGCATTCGGGCGTTCTTTTTGACGATGATTTCGATAACGCCCGTATGCAGGCTGTTTTTGTCGTAAATGGGAGCAGTGCAGCCCTCGATGTAATGGATGCTCGCGCCCTCGTCGACGATGATCAGCGTGCGTTCAAATTGCCCGACAGCTTCTGCATTGATGCGGAAGTATGCCTGCAAGGGGATGTCGAGCTTGACGCCCGGCGGCACATAAATGAATGACCCGCCCGACCAGACCGCGCTGTTGAGTGCAGCAAATTTATTGTCGGTGGGGGGAACCACCGTGGCGAAATATTCGCGGAAGAGGTCAGGATGTTGTTTCAATCCATCTTCAATGCTCAGGAAGATGACGCCCAACTTCTCCCACTCTTCGCGCAATGAATGATAGACCATCTCCGATTCGAATTGGGCGCCAAGTCCGGCCAGGAATTTTCGTTCCGCCTCGGGTACGCCTAACCGATCGAATGTCTCGCGGATGTAGGTGGGTACGTCATCCCAACTGCCTGAGCTTTCTTCTTCGGTGGGCTTGATGTAGTAGTAAATTTCATCAAAGTCGATCTCGCTGAGATCTGGCCCCCAATTGGGCATAGGCTTGGCCAGAAAAATGTCCAATGCCTTGTGTCGGAATTCGCGCATCCAGTCGGGTTCGCCCTTCAGATTCGAAATGTGGTCGATGACATCGTGATCCAGTCCTTTACGAGCCACATACGCGTATTCCGCGTCTTCGGTCTTCCAACCGTATTCATACTCTTCTTTCAGTCCTTCGAGCGCTTTGCGATCCGCTTCGGTTGCCATAACGATTAACTCCTATAATGAACAAACGCTTGTTTACGGCAAAAAATCATGACAATGATTGGGGCGAAATATATCCGCAATCATCATGAGGCGATTTTTTCAGATTGTAGCTCTTCCAGATGTTCTTCGATCCAGCCGTAGCCTTTCTCTTCCAACATCTCGGCGACTTCCGGGCCACCAGTTAGGACCACCTGGCCGTTGTAGAAGACGCTTACTTGATCTGGCTTCACATAATTTAAAATGCGCTGATAGTGCGTAATGAGCAACGCGCCCATGCCATCGGCGACGAGTTTGTTAATGCCGTCTGCGACGACGCGTAGCGCATCGATATCCAACCCCGAATCGCTTTCATCCAAAATGGCGATTTTGGGCTTGAGCATGGCCATTTGCAGAACCTCGCCTCGCTTTTTCTCGCCGCCGCTGAAACCATCGTTCAGATAGCGTCGGGCGAAGGAGCGATCGACATTAAATCGATCCATGGTGTCCATGAGCTCTTTGCGGAATTCGCGCATCGGAATCAATTCGGATCCCACTTCTTTGAATTGGCCTGTACGTTCCATCTCTTCACGAATGCGATCGCGATAGCCTCGAACGCTGCTTACCGCTGCGCGCAAAAAGTTCGCAAAGCTCACGCCTGGAATGGCTACAGGATATTGAAAGGCTAAAAAGATGCCCAATTTGGCCCGTTCATCGGGTGAAAGATCGAGAATGCTTTCTCCATTGAAGAGAATATCACCTTCCAAGACCTCGTAATGGGGATGTCCGGCGATAACGTAGCCCAATGTGCTTTTCCCTGAACCATTGGGCCCCATCAGCGCATGGACTTCGCCTTGGCGAATGGTGAGATTGACGCCCTTTAATATTTCTTTGCCGTCAACTGCAGCATGAAGGTCTTTAACTTCGAGTACAGCGGTCATAATTATCGGTGTCTCCTTGGAATAAGATTAAGGAATGGTTTAGCTGAACAGTCCTGTTAGGATTCATGGATGGTGAGTCGAGAGGAGTCGCTGGGCGATGAGGCGTGTTTGACGACGAAAGAGCAGCGATGATGTCCATCTACAATGGTATGGGTAAGCTCCACATCGGCGCCAAGCACTTCGGATAGCATTTTCTGCTCCATTTCGCAGATCTCGGTGTGTGCAGCTGCTAACTCATGATAGGGGCAGTTGTATTCGTGAAGGATAATGGCATCCTGTCCTTCGGTGATATCAGACATGATGCCCCGATCGTCGAGCAGCTGCGAAAGGACGCGGACGCGTTCCTGCAAGGCCAGCCCGCGCACCTGATGTTTGTATTGCGCGGCCAGCCGTTGCCCCACGCGGTCCAACAGCCGATGCACAACCTCAGGCCCTTGTTCTAAAAGCAATTCATTGTAGAGGGCCAGGGCCAGGTCCTCGCATTCGCAAGCGAAGAGATGCCGGGCATTGTCGGTGAGCGTGTACACGCGCCCGGGCCGCCCGCGTCCCTTGGCTGGCGCCGTGGTTCCCGTAACCAGCCCATCGGCAATGAGATATTGCAACTGCTGACGGATGGCAGTGTCGCTGACTCCGAGCGCCTGGCGCAGTTCTTTAATGCCCATAGGGCCATTGCGCTGGAGCAGTTTGATAATTTGTCCCCGAGGGGAATCGTCAAGACGGTGGTATAGCATGCTCATAAGACTGTGATGGCGACCAAAAGGTTAGCCTGGTGGAAGCCTCAGACTAAAGCGTTCGACCGCGGCTAACCTTGAAAGTGTGTGTGGGAAGAATTGGTCGCCAGTATAGCATGCTATCGGTCTATTGTCAAATTTTCCCTATAAAAATAGTAAAAAATACGAGAAACTATTTCTCTTGTCCCAGCGCGAACCCCTTGGTGAATTGTTCTTGTAGAAGGAGGAAGATCAGCATAGGGGGGATCATAGCCAGAATGGCCGCCGCCATGACCAGGCCCCAGTTGGTGGTGTCCTGTTGATTGGTGAGGCCGCGCAAGCCCACCTGAATCAATTGCATTTTATTTTCTCGGATGATGACCAGGGGCCAAATGTACTGATTCCACATGTAAATGAATTGAATCAAGCCCAGGGCGGCAATGGTGTTCCAGGAAATAGGGACGAGGATGCTCCATAGAAAGCGCATGGGGCCAGCGCCATCTACCCGAGCCGCGTCGGCCAATTCGCCGGGGATGCTTGAAAAATGTTGCCTGAAAAGAAAAACCCCGGTGGCGCTGGCAAGGAAGGGCACTGTGAGAACCGCGTAACTATTCTCCAGTCCCAAAGCCTGAGCCATATCCGACACTTCATTGAAGAGGGCCACAATCATGATTTCCGTTGGCATCATCAGGGTGAACAGAATGAAGTAGAAGACCCATTCCTTCAGTGGAAATTCATAATACACCAAAGCCAATCCGGCCAACATGGAAAAAAGCGTTTTAAAGAACATGACAATGCCCGCCACAATCAGGGTGTTCTTCATGTATAACCCCAGATCGTATTGCGTCCATGCCACCTTGTAGTTAAACAGCCCCGCCGAGCCGAACCCTAGTTTGGGAGGGAAATGATACACTTCGGCGCGGGTTTGCGTGGATTTCGCCAGGGCAAACAGCACGGGCGCCATAACCAACAGTACAATAATTATTAGAGCAAAGTGGGTCAAAAGTTCTTCCCGAGTCTTGCGTCGCATCATCAACCTCCGTAATGTACCTGGCGACCACTGGTCCGAAACTGGATCACCGTCACCAGTACGACCAGCAAGAAGAGGACCACCGATTGGGCCGATGCCAGACCGGTTTTGTAATATTCAAATGCATCACGATACAAGTTGTAAATCATCACATTGGTCGCATCCTGAGGTCCGCCCTTGGTTAGGATGTCGACCAAGCCAAAGATGTCGAAAAATGAATACGTGATGTTGGTGATCAGCAGGAAAAAGGTCATGGGAGAAAGCAGGGCAAAAGTCACATGCCAGAAACGTTGCCAGCTGTTGGCTCCATCGATGGAGGCCGCTTCCAGTACTTCCGTGTTCAAATTCTGCAGCGCTGCCAGGTAAAACACAATGTTATAGCCCAGATTTTTCCAAACGCTGGCCATGATCACCAGGATGATTGCCAGGGTTGGGTTTCCCAGCCAGTTCAACTCATGTCCCACGGCCAGCGAGGTGAGATAATTCACGACACCGAATCCCGGGGAGAACATAAACAAGAAGACCACGCCAGCCACGGCGGGTGAGAGGGCAAAGGGCCAGATCAACAGAAATCGATAGATCTGCGCTCCCCGGATCTTTTGATTGGCCAGCATCGAAATCGCCAGGGAAACGCCCAGGCCGATGATGACGACTGCAGTTGTAATTAACAGGGTCACCCAAACGGTGTGGTGATAGCTGCTATCATGGAGCAGATCAATGTAATTTTCCAACCCCGCAAACTTCGTCTTTAACCCCAAAAAGGCAACCCGATAGAATGACAATCGAAAGGTCTGAATAACTGGATAATACAGAAAAACAGCCAGGATAATTAACGTGGGAAGCAAGAACAGCCAGGGAATCCACTTCCCTTTGAACTTGGCGGTACTCATGAAGCCTCCTGATTCGTGCGAAGTCCTACATCAAAAGGAGACGCGCTCATCGAAATAGGAAGAGTTCGGGCGATCCGAGATGGCAATCACCGGATCGCCCGAGAGCAGACGTTGTTGACGACCCTATTTCAGGCCATACGTTGCAAATTACTCGACCGACTTGTTGTAATCTTGAATCGCTTTGTCTGCCTTCTGCTTGGCTTCTTGTAGGGCCTCATCCACTGTTGCCTGACCAGCCAGGACTTTTTCAATGGCCTGCTCGATGATCGTTCGCACTTCGGGGAAGGCGCCGATGACTGCGCCCTGAGTGGCTCGTTCGGGCTTCGTGTTCAGCAGCTGGTCAAATGCAGCTCGATAAGCAGGATTTCGATCAAACCAATCTTCTTTCTCGAGGACATCCACCGAGCTCTTGCGGATAGGGAAGTAACCCGTGCCCTTGTGCCAGCGAACCGCATTTTCAATGTTGGTGAACCAGGTGACGAATTCGGTGGCCGCCTTCATTTCGTTGTCAGGATGCCCGCCCGAAATCCACAGGCTGGCGCCGCCGACAATCACGCCATGGCGACCGCTATCGGCCGGATAGGGGAGATAGCCCGTGCCGAGCTCAAACCCGTTTTCCGCTGCATCACGTTGCCGATTCACCACATCCGATGTGGAAGTGATTTCCATGGCTGCCTGACCGGAGACGAAGATCGCATCCGCGCCATCCCAGTCTTCCAGCTTGCCACTGTAAGCATAGTAACCTTTGTCGTACATTTCCTTCCACCAAGTCACGATCTGCTTGGCGGCATCGCTGGTCAAATAGACTTCGGTGGCGCGAGCGTCACGACCGTTGCCATTATTCGCCAGCTCCGCGCCCATGTTGGCCATCCATTGTTCGAAGAACCAGCTATGCAAAGGCCAGGAGACGCAGTTCTTGGCCGCACCGCTGCTCACGATTTGCTCGCAGACCGTCATCATCTCTTCAAAAGTTTCCGGCGGCTTTTCGGGGTCCAGCCCCGCGGCGCGGAAGATGTCTTTGTTGTAATAAAGGATGGGGTTCGAGGAGTTCCAGGGCATGGAGTAGAATTTCCCGCCGAAGTTGTAATAATCGGCCACGCCAGGAATCAAATCTTCGGTATGGGCCCAGGCGGGAGCATTGTCCTCGAAGGGGACAAAAATACCCGAATCAAGAGCCAGCTGTGAACCCACCTCGAAAATCTGTACGATGTGGGGCGGATTACCCTGCTGCGCAGCGAGAATGGCAGCATTCAGCGTGTCGCGATAGGAGCCCTTATTTTCCACTTTCACGAAAATGGTGGGATGCGTGTAGTTGAAATCGTCGACCATGCGTTGAATGAGCAGCTTGCGACCGCCGCCAAACGCATGCCAGAAATTGATGACCGTTGCCCCTTCAGGAATGGTCACTGCCGCTTCCGCTTCCTTTTGCACCTCCACGATCTTCGTCACTTCAACCACTTTCGTGACTTCGACGACCTTCTCTCCTCCTTCTGTAGCGGGCTGTTGTGAGCAAGCCGCCACAACCATAATCACCAAAGCCAAAATCAACATGGTGAAAATCGAAAAGATGACTCTTCGTTGCTTCATGTTTTCTCCTCCATTGAGAAAAGAGCGAAGACGATGCCCGGCGCCGTTGCCAGGTAAGACAGATGAAAAAAGCGGGTGCACAATCTACCTGTCTGCGCCATAGCCAGCTGCTAGGCAGACAGGCTTGGCAATTCTCATTGTAACATTATTATTGAGATGTTTCAATACTCATCAAGCTTTCACCTTAGCATGATTTGCTGGCGCCAGAGGCCATCCATCCGGGCAGGCGCACCTCTTTCTTCATGAGGTATGATGCCTTCATTGGCCAGAAGTTGAAACGAATTGTATAGTGCGTTATGATGACATAGGCGATTATTGCTTCAATCGCGGTTGTATGGCGTCTTTGTATTGGAGTGCTGGCAACACCCTTCCTATCTTTGCTGCCTTCTTTTCATGTCCCCAACCACCATCGTTTTCTATCAGTCGTCGCCGCAACATCTCTACGGCGGCCAGTTGGATATCCTCCGTTTTTTTCAGTATTATGATCCAAGCCAAGTGAAACCGATGGTTCTGGCGCCAGCCGATGGTCCGTTTGTCGACCGGGCGCGTCTTTTGGGAGTCCCGGTCACGGTGATGGCATTGCCGGCGGAGTTGGCTCGCACCGGCGGGGCCTTGCTTCATGGAACGGCATGGGCTAGACTGCGACAGGCGGCGTTGTTGACGCCTTGGAGTATGCGCGTCGCCCGCTGGCTGCGTCAGAATCAAGTCGAGGCGCTGTATGCCAATAATCGGAGAGCGGTTTTGACCCTGGGGCTGGCGGCCCGGATGGCGCAGACGCCGCTTTTCTGGCATATCAAACAAGATCAAGATCGGGGCTGGTTGGATACATTGGCGATGCACTTGATGACTTATGCAGGTGCCTGTTCTCGTGACGTCCAACAAGCTTTTCAGCATCGACATCTCCGCCACGCTCACCGAATTGGCTATATCCCCAATGGTATTCCCCTGGATCATTTTAGTCGCCCGGGCGGAACGATGCGAGCTGTGCTGGGCATCCCGCCTGACGCGCCTGTGGTCGGTCTGGTGGGGAGCATCACCCCACGGAAAGGGGTGGATGTGTTCATCGAGATCGCGTTACGTTTGGCAAAGACCTTTCCCAATGTGCATTTTTTGGTGACTGGGGATGCGCCGCCCACCTATTTCGATTACAAGACCAGAATGATGTCATTGGCTCGTCCCTTGCTCGAAACAGGTCGATTTCATGCGACTGGATGGCTCGAAGACATGCCCACGCTCTATCGGACGTTGGACGTGTTGGTCATGCCCAGCAGGGTGGAAGGGTTTGGCCTCGTCATCGTCGAGGCCGCCGCTGCTGGCGTCCCTGCCGTCCGTAGCGCCAGCGGCGGCCACACGGAGACGACCCTGAATGGCCAAACCGGTTTTGTCGTGCCCATCGACGATGTGGATGCGTTCACGGAGCGCGTCTCTCAGCTTTTGGCCGATGACGCGTTACGGCGTCGGATGGGGCGCTCGGCCCGTGAATATGTGTTACAGCATTTTGGCATCCAACCCTTTGTCGACGCGCTCACAGATGCGCTCTTGGCAATCAGAAAGACATAAGCGATGGCGTTGGCGGATATGCGCGCCATCGTGGTCGTGGATCCGATCCTAGTTCAATCCTAACCCGATGTGCGGTGCTGGCGTGCTTTTTGCCAGATTTGTGCACATGGCGTTATCTCATCTCTCATCGGTTGTTTACTTATGACAGCTTCCAAACCAAAAATCCGTGTCGCTCATGTTATTACTCGTTTTCATGGCGCTGGTGGCGCCAAAAACACCATCATGACCTGCGCCGGCTTGGATAAAAGCCGGTTCGAGGTGGACCTTATCGTAGGGGCGAGCGCCGATCGATGGCGCGCGGAGGGCGCTGGCGTGCACTGGATTCAAATCCCTCATCTGGTGCGCCAACTTCATCCCATTCACGATGTGCGCGCAGCGCGGGCTCTGGAAGCCCTGTTTCGCAGAAAACGCTACCACATTGTGCATACACATTTAGGCAAAGCGGGGATTCTGGGACGTTGGGCCGCGCACCGCGTGGGCGCTCCCATCGTGATTCACGGTCTGCATGGCGCAACCTTCAATCCCACCCAAACCATTTTTGAAAATGGGGTTTATCTCTGGTTAGAAAAACGGGCCATGGCATGGACCGACAAGGTGATCAGTGTGGGGGAGGATCTCATGCAGCGTTATCTCGATGCGGGCGTTGGCAAACCTGAAGACTACGTGATCATCCATAGCGGCATGGATCTGTCCGCGTTTCGGCAGGCCGCGGATATGAGCGCCGAGGCGCGGAAGGCGAAACGCCGGGAGCTTGGTCTGCCGGAAGATGCATTCATCGCCGGTTATATCGCCGCTCTGGAATGGCGCAAGGGACATCGTCATCTCATTCGTCTGATGCAGGCGTTGGCGCCGCGATATCCGCAACTTCATCTTGTCTTTGCGGGCGAAGGCTTTTCTGCTGAAAGGCTGAAGCGAATGGTAGCGGATGCAGGGCTGGATGCACGGATTCATTTTCTGGGATATCGTTATGACGTTCCCGAGATCATGGCGATGCTGGATGTGAAGTTATTTGCCAGCGAGCGCGAAGGGTTGCCACAAGTGTTGGTGCAGGCCGACTCTGTGGGCCTGCCTATTCTTGCTTTTGAGGCAGAAGGGGTCAGAGAGATGGTCCAACATGGGCGCAACGGTTATGTGTTCCCGTATGGCGATGTGAAGGCCATGAGTCGCGCTTTGGAACAATTCATACAGCATCCTCAGATGGCCCGCGAGATGGGTCAACGCGGTCGCACTCTGGTTGATGACCGCTGGGATATCAAAACCATGCAACGGAAAACCCAGGAACTTTACGAACAATTGTTGAAGGAGAAGGGCGTCTATGAGTCTCCATAGGGAAAGTTTGTGGACAGGACCAGAGCGAAGACGTCAGCTGGTTCTGCTCATCGGTGATGCATTAATCGTGATTTTTAGCACCGTGTTGGCTGTGCTGGTGCGGCGTATTTTTTTCGAGGGAGCAACGTTGGCGGAGGTCCACATTTGGCCTTTGCCCAGCGGTGCGTTCTCGTTGCTTTTTGCATTCCTATTTGCGCTCTATATCTTTGATCAATACAATCTCGCCCGCGATATGACCGACCGCACCAATGCGGCGGTGCTGTTTCTGGCGACCTTCGTGGGCATGGCATTGGCCGCCTTCATTTCCTTCTTCTTGCGTGGCCTTCAACTGGGACGCGTGGTCGTGCTTGTGCAATGGCCGCTGGCATTTTGGGGCCTCTATGCGTGGAGACGGCTCTTCCACGTGTATCTTTTACGTTTTACCAGACCCAGACGGGTGCTGCTGGTGGTGGATAACCCCGTCGAAAAGGGCATTGAGGCTGAGATCAGTGAACGTCCTCTGGGTGATTACGAGGTGGTGGGCACGTTTATGATTACCAACCTCAGGGATCGAGAAGGAAACGGCAATTGGGAATTGGTGGATGAACAGGGTCGCACGTTGGAGCAGGTGGTACGCGATGAAGAGGTGAACATGCTGGTGTTTTCCGCCCGCGCCGGCATTCCTCCGCAGTATCTGGAGCAAGCCATCGATTGGAAATTCGATGGGATCGGCGTCTACGATGCGGCGAATTTCTATGGGGCCATGACCGGGCGTGTTCCCATCGAGACCATCGACGCCCGGTGGATTCTGACCTACCTCAGCCAACCCTATGGCTCCGCGGTGGTGCGTCAGATCAAGCGGGTCATGGATATCGTGTTGGCCCTGCTGGGGCTGGCATTGACGCTACCCTTTTGGCCTTTGCTGATGCTCGCCATCAAGCTTGACTCCCCTGGACCGGCTATTTTCCGACAGGAGCGTCTGGGCATGCGACAACAGCCCATTGTCATCGCCAAATTCCGGTCGATGTATCATAAGTACGAGGAAGAGGGTGAGGCGGCCTATGCGCAGGCCGAGGACCCACGGGTGACGCGAGTCGGCAAGTGGTTGCGCAAAACCCGCCTGGATGAACTCCCACAACTGTGGAATGTGCTGAAAGGGGAATTGAGCATCGTGGGTTTGCGTCCGATTCGCAAGGTCAACGCAGATCGACTCGCAAAAATGATCCCCTTTTATCACCTTCGCTTCAGTATGAAACCGGGCTTAACTGGCTGGCCCCAGATACGTTATCGCTATGCAGATGATGATATCTCTCATTTACATAAATTTGAATATGAGCTCTATCATATCCAAAATGCCAGTATCGCCTTTGATCTTTACCTTATTGTCAAGACATTGCAAATGATCGTCTTTGGACGGGGGCAATGACCACGAGGTGTGACGTTCATGGCTTTCTCCGAGCCCGGCGGTTCGTCTCAGCCAAAAAACTTGACCCCCGGCCCGCCCGCGGCTAAGATAATGCCATGTCCGTCATCTCTGCCATCATCAAGACCATGCGTCCCAAACAGTGGACGAAAAATATCGTCGTTTATGCGGCTCTGATTTTTGATGGAAAATTTCTTGAGCCCGATCTCTTTTTCAAGACCACCGCTTTATTTGCTCTCTTCTGTTTGGTTTCGAGCTCTGTGTATTTGCTCAACGATCTGGTGGATATTGAAAAAGACCGGGCTCACCCCCTGAAGCGGCATCGCCCATTGGCTTCGGGCGCCCTAAAGCCCTCCGTAGCCGTGATTTCTCTGGTGGTCTTGTTGGCGGCGTCGCTGCCAGCGGCCTGGGTGTTAAATCCGACCGCGGGATTGATTTTGGGGGGATACTTTGTAATGAATGTGGCCTATTCGTTTTGGCTGAAGCACATGGTGATTCTGGATGTGTTCACCATCGCCGCTGGGTTTGTGCTACGAGTGGCAGCTGGCGCGGCTGTGGTTCAGGTGGAACGGTTTTCACCATGGCTCTATGTGTGCATCACCCTTGTGGCGTTGATCATCGCCCTGGGAAAACGTCGCGCTGAGTTGGTGGCCCTGCAGGCGGATGCGGGCAACCATCGCGCGATTTTGGACGAGTACAACCTCAACTTTCTCGACCACCTAATCAGCCTGACCACAGGCGCCACCGTAGTCACCTATTCTCTGTACACCTTTTCAGCCCAAAATTTACCAGAAAACCACTTGATGATGCTGACGATTCCCATCGTCATCTATTTTCTTTTCCGTTACTTGTATCTCATTCATGTCCGGCATTTGGGGGGCGCGCCAGATGAGTTGATTTTCAAGGACAAGCCTTTGTTTGTTTCGGCGGTATTTTGGGCACTGGCCGTGGTCGTGATCCTCTATTTTTCCAATTATCATCCCTGATTCGATTCCCAGGGCAACCGTCCCTGAGCAAGGAGCGCCTGCACTTCCTCGGGCGTCAACCCTTCCCAACCAAAAACCGTCAGGTCGGTGTAGCCTCGTTCATCAAATTGGACGCCTTCCTCCTCGAGGAGCGCTTGTTGTTCGATGTAAGAAAAGCTGGCGTTACGCAGGGAGCAACGGCCCGCTTTGTTGATAACCCGGTGCCAGGGAATCCATCGCGATTGCTCTGTGGTGAGGGCATGAAGCGCCCAGCCTACGGTGCGAGCAGCGTGGGGCGCGTCTAAAAGTTCGGCAATGAAGCCATACCAGGTGACTTTTCCCCGGGGAATCTGCAAAGTGATGAGCCAAACTTGCTCAAAAAATGTTCGTTGGCTCAGGGCATCGCGTTTCATGACGAATGGCGTCGATGGCGGAAGGATCGTTATCGCAACAGGCGTCGGGCTTGGCGGAGTTCTTCCGGTGTGTTGATGTTGATCAGCTCTCGGAGATCGGGGGATATGGTGCGCAGGGTGGCCTCATCCACGCGTCGGACTCTGACCAGATCGTGGAATGCGATCAGGCGGCGTTGTCCCTGTTTGATGACCGCTTCGATCGCGGGTAGACAGGCGTTTCGGCGGTAGACCGCACAAAGTGGATGCAATTTATCCTGCACTTCAGGAATGACGACGTCGTATCCTGCCCCCATGGCAAGGAGGCCGTGCAGGAAAGCGCTTGTCAGAAATGGCATGTCGACAGCAACCAGGATGGCCCATTCCCCGTGGGCAGCTTTCAATCCCGAATATAGGCCCATCAGTGGGCCCCAACCGGGCTCGATGTCGGGGATGATTGGCAGGTTTAAAAACTGGTAGGGCTCGGGATCGTTGGCAATGATCAGCTGTTCGAAGGTGATGGGGCGCAATGCCGAAGCCACCCGCGCGATCTGGGGTTGTCCATCCCATTCGATCAGCGCTTTGTTGCGGCCCATGCGTCGGCTGGCGCCTCCGGCCAGGATGAGCCCTGTTGTTTGCGTTCGGAGAGGTTGGCTTTCAGTCATGTGCATGTCAACAAAACCAAAACACCGAGCAGTTCGCGCCTGCTCGGTGTTCGGAATTGGAAACCAGGCGTTTCGTTATTCTGCACCATATGCCTTGAGCAGGGCCACAGCTTCACCCACAGTCTGGATCTTCATGGCGTCTTCGTCAGAAATTTCGCCACCAAATTCCTCTTCAAAAGCCATCATCAGCTCCACCAGGTCCAGACTGTCGGCTTCGAGGTCTTCGCGAAAGCGGGATTCCATGGTCACTTCATCCGGATCCACGCCGAGCTGGTCCACAATGATTTCAATCACGCGTTCTTCAATAGTCATGGAATAATCCTCCAAGAAAAGTGGTTTTATGGATGATGCAGTGGAAATAATCGCCAACAGGATGAGCCGTCGCATTTTAGCATGTCGAAGAGACCATGCAAAATCGCGCGCGACTTCGAAAGCATCCTGAGATGCTCACAAATGAATAACCCAATTTTGGGAAATCCGTCGCGCTGATTTCGGCGCAAATATGAAAAATATAAAAAAATGATCCTTTTGGGTCATGGTCAATGAATGGGTGAGCGTTTATACTGATTCAGCAATTATGTTTGACAAGAAAATCATTTTATTCAACAAAAGGAGGCAACATGGCTACCCCCAAAGATGGCATGAAGCTGGTCAAAGAAAACGATCTCAAAATTGTCGATGTGAAATTTACAGACCTGTTCGGGCAATGGCATCATTTTTCGATGCCCATCGAGGCCTTTAGTCCTGAACTCGCTTTTGAGGAAGGCATGGGGTTTGATGGTTCCTCGATTCGAGGATTTCAGAGTATCGAAAATAGCGACATGATCTTGCTGGCGGATCCCAACACGGCCATTGTCGAT
>WFTO01000263.1 GCA_015485435.1 Anaerolineae bacterium
GAATATGATGAACCCTATATTCTGACAAAAAAGCTGATCGAGGATGGCGCAAAGCACTTGCTTTTCAACGCGCCGCTGACCGCCCAATGCCCGGTGCACATTTTGCAAGGGGGTGCGGACAAGGACGTAGCCCCCGCCCATGCCCTCAAACTGGTCAGTCATTTATTGTTTGATCCGGTAAGTCTGGCCATGGTGCCCGACGGGGACCATTCCCTGAGCCGAAAGCAGGATTTGGATCTGTTGGAAAGAACCATCATTCAAGCCATGGAAAAAGAAAAGTGAATTCAACGGGGCGCCAGGGCACCATTCCTCCCCATTGCCATCAGGCTTCAAAAATTGCTTTCAGGCCCTCGCGGAAACTGGGATAGAGCAACTCGATGCCCAGTTCCTTTTTGATCGCTGCGTTGGAAACCCGTTTATTGTCAGCATAAAATGAGCGGGCCATCTCGCTGAGGTCGGCCTTTTCAAAAGCGACCTCTTCGGGGGGATCAATTTGAAGGAGCTTTGCCGCGTAGGTCACCAGATCCTGGGGGGGAGCCGGTTCATCATCGGTCAGATTATAGATGCCGCTCAGTCTGGAACGCATGGCCAGTGCTGCAATGCGGCCGATATCTTCCACATGCACCCGATTGAACACCTGGCCCGGTTTGTTGATGCGGTGCGCGGTGCCTTCCTTGAGCTTGTTCAAGCTGGAGCGCCCTGGCCCGTAAATCCCGGCAATGCGTAAAATTGCCAGGGGCAGGTTGCGCTGGCGGGCATAATCGCGCCAGCTTTCTTCAGCCTTTATCCTTTGTTCGGTGCGCTCGGAGTTACTCTGGCAAGGGGCAGTTTCATCAATCCAGCCGCCATCGGAATTGGCGTAAACCCCAACGGTCGAAAAGTAGCACAGCCACTCCAGATTTTCGGCCAGATCCAGCTCGCGACGATGATGGAGAAGCACCGGGTCCCCATTGGGTCCGGGGGGAATGGAGGCGATCAGTTGTGTGGCCTTGATCAGGTCCGGCGCCAGCATCAACCCCGGCGCCCTGCCGTCAAAAGCATGGGCCCGCATGCCCGCCCGAATCAGTTCCTCAGCCTTTGTTCGCGATCGTGTGGTCCCGGCAATATCGGCGTTTTCATCCACCAGCTGCACGATGGCATTGGCAGTTGCCTTGCTGGAATAGCCCATGCCAAAGAAAAATACGCCCATACTAACGCCTCAATTATTTAACCTGGGGTGCGCTGGCGCACCATCGTTGAAATCGCCGTTCGCAGCAGAAGGGTCCAGCGATTGCCGCCACTCCCTGGCTACCTGCAGGTCTTTTTCTCCCACACCATATCGGGTGTGAAGTCGAGAAAAATATTCACATGACGCCAATTGTTGCACCGCCCATACCGCGGCGCCGCGTATCAGCGGATCTTTGTCTTCCAGTCGCTTTTCAGCCGGTTTGAGCAAAGAGATATCCCCGCTATTGCCCAGTGCAACAAGCACATTGCGCAAGAATCTGGCGTGACCAAGACGTTTGACCGGTGAGCCGGAAAAAAGGCTGGAGAACCCTTCCTTGTCCAGATCGACCAACTGTCTGAGTGGGGGAAGCGTCAACTCGCTGCGGGCCTGTAATTTGGCTTCGCGGGTCTGGCTGGCGAATTTGTTCCAGGGACACACCGCCAGACAGTCATCACAGCCAAAAATCCGGTTGCCCATGGCCTTGCGATACTTATGGGGAATCGGGCCGCGATGCTCGTTGTTGTAATAGGCCAGACATTTGCGGGCATCCAACTGGTAGGGTGCGGGGAAGGCATCGGTCGGGCAAATATCAAGGCAGCGCCGACACGACCCGCACGCATCTCCGCTTTCCATGCTGGCCGGCAGCGCCAGATTGGTAAAGATGGCCCCCAAAAACAGCCATGATCCGTGTTGGCGCGAAACCAGCACGCTGTGCTTGCCCTGCCAGCCAAGACCGGCGCTTTGAGCCAGCGGTTTTTCCATTACAGGTGCGGTGTCCACAAACACCTTGACTTCGGTCCCCGGTGTGCCGGCGTTGCCGTGGCGCACCAGCAATCCGGCCAATTCCTTCAGTTTCCCCTTGATGATCTGGTGGTAGTCCCGATTGCGGGCATAAACCGAGATATTGCCAGAACTGGTTTGCGACAAGTCGGCTATCGGGTCGCTGTCGGGCGCGTAATTCATCCCCAGCATGATGATGGATTTCACTTCGGGCCACAGTGTTTTCGGACTTGAGCGCCGCAAAGCAGTTTCCTGCATCCAATCCATGGTGCCATGCCAATTATATTCCAGCGAGGTCTGCAGTTTGTCGGGCAGGTCGGGTCGGGCATCGGCGGGGGTAATTCCAAAGGCGTCAAAGCCCAGCATCAAGGCCCGCTGATGTAAAATTCCCACTAGTTTTGTGGGAGCGTTTTTATTCAAAAGTCCAGATCCGCATAGGTGGCAGAGGCCGGCATGCCCACAACCCGGTCGGCGAGCAGGGGCCTGAAAATGGGCCGCGATTTCATGCGCGCATACCAGTCCCGGGTCTCCCCGATGGCGTTCCAGTCCATATCGCCAAGATAATCCAGGGTTGAAAGATGTGCAGCCAGTGCAAAATCAGCCAGGCTCATCTCTCCCCCCCCGACCCAGTTGCGCGACGCCAGTATCCAATCGAAATAAAGCATATGCTCGCCCAGATTGGCCTTGGCCGCCCGCAGGGCCGAAACATCAGGCGTGCCCTCACCCCGGGCTCTTTTTCCCAACTTTTCTTCGAGCACATAGCGGGTAACTTCATCATTGAGCTTGAACAATATCCATTCCAGAAGCCGCCACATCTCAGCTCTTGCCGCTGCGGCCCCCGGAACCAGTCCGGCAACCGGGGCGGAGGCCTGACGATATTCGATGGCATTGATTGCCGCCAGCGGCCCCACGATGGCCGGTGCCCCCTCTTCGATCAGGACCGGCAGGGTTGCGGCCGGAGAAACGGCGGTGAATTCGGCCTCGCGTTTCCAGGGGATGATAGGCTCCAATTCCAGAGGCAGGCCATATTCGGCGCACATCAGCCGGATCATTCTGGAGGCGGGATCAAGAGGGTGGTGCAAAAATCTGGTCACGTTGCTGCTCACATTTTGCAAAGATAAAGTCAGGATAAAGCCAAGGCGAAGTAAGGCTGACGTTAGTGTTGGCCCAGCGCGGAAAACGGTCTAAGAGAGAATAGGTCAGGGCCCGAGTCGTGGTCACGAGTTAAAGGGTGATGTGAGCATGGATCAAGGCCTTTTTGTGCCGCTGGTTTTGGGTATCATTGAAGGTCTGACAGAGTTCTTGCCGGTTTCTTCAACCGCACACCTGATTCTGGCAGACTATTTCTTCAACCTCGACGAGCCTGCCGCTTTTATCGTCCTCATTCAACTGGGCGCCATTCTGGCCATCGTCACCATATATTTTACCCGCCTGGCGAAATTGTTTGTTCAGGCGTTAAGGGGCGAGAAAGCTGCCTGGGCCTTTGCGCTTAACGTTGTTCTTGCTTCGCTTCCCGCCGCTCTGGCCGGCGTTTTGTTGCACGATATTATCCAGAATATTCTGTATAATTCCCCCATCGCCATCTCCATCATGCTGATACTTGGTGGCATTGTCCTGCTTGTCATCGACCGGATGGACCTCAAGCCGAGATACACCGACATTTATACCTATCCCTGGCATCTGAGCCTGATTATCGGCCTGTTTCAAATGCTGGCGTTGGTCCCCGGGGTCTCCCGGTCGGGGGCGACCGTGGTCGGGGCATTGCTGTTTGGTACGGACAAGCGCTCGGCGGCCGAGTTTACCTTCTTTATTGCCTTGCCAATCATGACCGGCGCCTTTGCCTTTGACCTCTATGAGTCGCGCGACATGATTTCCCGAGATCTGGGCATTTCAATTGCCATTGGCTTTGCCGCCTCGTTCGTCGTTGGCGCCATCGTGGTCAGGTATCTTCTCAACTTTGTTTCCAACTACGGCTTTGCCCCTTTTGCCTGGTGGCGCATCGGCATGGGACTCGTGGCGCTGGCAGCCATCTTTTTTACCGGCTAGCATTGGCGGTCAAAACCCGAAATTGCCGGAATAGCCACCCTGGCCCGGGCCAGGATGCTTAACGCAAGGTTAAAGCTGAAGGCGCAATTTTAACCCCGAAAATACGAGTGTTTTAGCAGGACCATGTCACACTGACCTCGCAATAATTGTAGCTGTGAGAAGTAGCATGCGGGCTCTGTTCAACCAGATCAGACGGTTCAGAAACGATGAACGCGGCGTGTTCGCGGTGATATTTGGCATATTGTCGATCGTATTGGTTGCCACCTCGGGGGCCGTGGTTGATTTTGTCGGCGTACAACAGGCCCGCGTCCGGGCCCAGGCAGCCCTTGATTCCGCCGCACTGGCCCTGCAACCCCAGATCTATACCTCCACCACCGCCGAACTTCGTTCTCTGGCCCAGAATTTACTGGTGGAGCGCATGACCGATTCCGGTGTTTCCGTAACCGTTGAGAGCGCGAACGTGGTAATTAACGGGGGCACCTTGTTTTTGCAGGCCCGGTTGACCGTTCCCATGGCCTTTGTGTCACTGGTCGGCATTTCGGAGATAAACGCCCGTATTGCTTCACAGGCGACCCGCAAGAAACTGGCGGTGGAAGTGACCATGGTTCTGGATAATTCGGGGTCCATGGGGTCCTACTCCCGAATGACCAATTTGAAAGCGGCTGCCTCCAACGCCACCGAAATACTATTTGGCGGCGAAACCACCCAGCCAAACGTCTTTATCGGCATTATCCCCTTCACCAGCTTTGTAAATGTGGGCACATCCAACGCCAATGCTTCCTGGCTGGATGTGGCAGGAAATTCCAGCATCGCTAACGACAATTTTGACGATGACAGCAATGATTCAACCCCGTTCAATGGTCCGGTTAACCGGCTTTCCCTTTATGACCAACTCACCAATGTCAGCTGGCGGGGCTGTGTTGACGCCCGCCCCCACACGGTGACGGGTGCCGCCTCCCATCTGGATACGGACGACACGGTGCCGGTGAACAACGACCCTGATACGTTGATTGTGCCCGCGTTTGGGCCGGACACGCCGGATTCATGGTCGAGCTGGCTTGCCGATTATGAGGATGATGATGCAGCAGCAGCCTGTGGACATATTCATGGCGGCTCGGATCGCGAGCGTCAGGAGCGCCTGTGTAAATATAGCGGTAGCATCAGTACCTCCTCATGGGGACCCAATTTCGATTGCCCCAGCGCCGAACTTCTTCCCCTGACCAATGTCAAGCAGCCGGTTCTGGATGCCATCGACGCCATGGTTGCCAGCGGTGCCACCAACATCCACATGGGCACGATCTGGGGGTTTCGGGCACTGTCACCAACAGAACCATTTACCGAAGGCGCCCCTTATGATGAGGCAACGGCAAAAGTGATGATCATCATGACCGATGGCGAGAACACCATGTACTCGCGCAACAATATGAACGGGGCCGCCTACTATTCGCCCTATGGCTATCCCTATAATGGCCGGTTGGGGGCGGTGGGCTGGTCAAGTTCCCAGATGCGGGCCGAAATGGATGTGCGCACCCTTGAATCCTGCGCCAATGCCAAGGCGGAAGGCATCACCATTTATACCATCGGTCTTAATCCGCCCAACACTTCCACCCGCAACATGCTGACGGATTGCGCCACCAGCCCCGCCAATGCTTACTTCCCCTCCCAGGCCAGTGAGCTCAACGGAGTTTTTGCCGAAATCGCCAACCAGTTATCGGCGCTCAGGCTGGCACAATAGCTAACCATATAGTTAACCATACAGTGTTTTTGCGCCCTCGATTTGGCGGGGGAACTCGGTTCCATTGCGTAAAATTACATTTATTTAAGGCCCCTCAAGCAAGCTGCCCATAGTGCATTTTCTTCCCTTTTGAGCAGATGAACATGAACCCCATGCTGAAACTAATTCGCCGGTTTTCCAAAAACGAGAGCGGTGTGTTCGCAGTGATCTTTGGCGTCTTGTCGGTAGTGCTGATTGCCACCTCTGGCGCTGTGGTTGATTTTGTCGGCGTACAACAGGCCCGTGTCCGGGCCCAGGCAGCCCTTGATTCCGCCGCACTGGCCCTGCAACCCCAGATCTATACGCTAAGTGAAGCGCAGTTGCGCTCACTGGCTGAAGACCTGCTAGAGGAGCGCATGACTGATTCGGGCGTTGCCGTAGCCGTTGAGAACGCCAGCGTCGTAACAGACGATGGCACCTTGTTTTTGCAGGCCCGGCTGACGGTTCCCATGGCCTTTGTGTCACTGGTGGGTATTTCGGAAATGAAAACCCGCATTGCTTCACAAGCGACCCGAAAGAAGCTGGCGGTGGAAGTGATGATGGTTCTGGATAATTCGGGGTCCATGGGGTCCTACTCCCGAATGACCAATCTGAAAACTGCTGCCTCCAACGCCACTGAAACCCTTTTTGGCGGTGAAACCACCCAGCCGAATGTCTTCATCGGCGTGGTTCCCTTCACATCCTTTGTGAATGTGGGCACATCCAACGCCAATGCTTCCTGGCTGGATGTGGCAGGAAATTCCAGCATCGCTAACGACAATTTTGACGATGATGATAATGAGTCTACCCCCTATACCGGGGCGGTCAATCGCCTGACCCTTTATGATCAACTTACCAATGTCAGCTGGCGGGGCTGCGTTGATGCGCGCCCCCATACTTCCACCGGCCTGTATTCTCATCTGGACACTGACGATACCATTCCTGTCAGCAGTGATCCCGATACCAAAATCGTTCCCGCATTTGGCCCGGACACCCCCGATTCATGGCCAGGCTGGCTGGCTGATTACATCAGCGATGGCTTCGAAGGTAGCGGTGGTGGCGGCAGCAGCGGCGACGACAGTGGGGATGACGGCGACGATGGCGACGACGGAGATGACGATGGCGACGACGGAGATGATGACGACGGAGATGATGATGATGGAGATGATGACGACGGGGACGATGATGATGATGATGGAGATGACGATAGCGATGGGGACGGTGATGGAGACAGCGATGGCGATGGCGATGGAGACGGCGGCGGTGGGTCGGCCACATGTGGCTCTTCGAGCTCATCGGAACGCGAACAGCA
>WFTO01000264.1 GCA_015485435.1 Anaerolineae bacterium
AAATCGTCGGGCCGCTTCATGAATCTCCGCGTAGCTGGTTTTGCGTCCGAAGAAGTTGGTACAAGGGTGATCGCCGGCCTCCTGAGCCGCGGTTGTTAATATGTGATGCAACGGAATGAGTGGATAGTCAATGTGGTGAGGGACATGAGGATCGTAGAATCGTAGCCAGGGAGTGTGAGACATGATCGGCGCACCTTCATTGAGCCAGCAGGAACGGATGCATCATTCTGCCATGAATTCTGGCCTCTAGCAAGCGAATTCGTCCAGGAACTTTTGAGGCCTTCGCGCCATGTCTCGAGGAAAATGCCTCCGAATAAAGGCCATATCGGCGCGACTGTCAAAAATTCGTCATCAGAGGTTCATGAAATCGTTACAAACGTAAGCTAAAGTACATGCAGACGTTGATGTTTCAACATTTTTCCCACACATTTTTCAAACATGGAGGCAAAACATGAACCGTAACAGCAAATGGATCCTACTCAGTGTTTCGTTGGCAGTGCTTTTCCTGGTTGGATTGTCCCTTTTTCCGATAGGGACTTACGCCCAGGGGGGCGTCGGAGGCAATGGTTGGATGCCCTATGGAACCTACTCCGGTTGGGGCATGATGAATGGCGCGAATGATATGGATGACTGCTTTGGTGACGATGATGTCGCTTCGGGGCCTCGATTGACTTTAGAAGAAGCGTCCGCAATCGCACAAACGTATGCCGAAAAGTATGGCGCGGCCACGCCCTTGGAAGTCAAAGAGGTCATGGAGTTCGAGGATAATTTCTATGCCCAGATCAGCGAAGTAAATACCGGAATTGGCGCTTTCGAAATATTGATCGACCCAGTCAGTGGTGAGGTTCATCCTGAGCCTGGTCCGAACATGATGTGGAATACCAAGTATGGCATGCATCCGGGTGGCGTAAGTGGTATGATGGGCGGCATGATGGGCGGAGGCATGGGTTGGAGCGGTCCTCGCCAGGGCGCTTCGGCGGAGATGCCCATTGGTCCCGATGAGGCTTTGTCCATTGCCAGGTCTTATTTCAGCCAGTCGCGACCTGGTGTGGAGGTTGGAGATGAGATCGTGCAGTTTTATGGTTATTACACGCTCCATACACTCGAAGATGGTAAAATTTCGGGCATGTTTAGTGTCAACGGCTATACCGGCCAAATCTGGTACCATGACTGGCATGGCGAGTTCATGGGCATGACCGAAACCTTGCATGATTAGAAACCCTTGGGTTGGGTTCCTCCTTCAGAGAAGGCTCGTCAATATGGCGGGCCTTCTTTTTGCGGAAACACCTGAAAAGTTGCTGTCATGGCTGCGGTGCGCCTGGCAGATTTTGATGAGAGGGAAAATTAGGGCATAATCGCGCCATCTTTCATGATTATTGATGACGAGGCTATCATGGCGCTTTATAACGATTCAACCTACGATGATTATGGCGAACGCATCGCCGACATTTACGATGATTGGTATCATAGTTACGATCCCGCAGCAATCGATCTGCTGGCGGAGTTGGCTCAAGAGGGTCCAGCTCTTGAACTCGGTATAGGCACCGGACGCATTGCGCTTCCTTTGCAAGATAAGGGCGTCATGGTGCGAGGCATTGACGCCTCAGAGAAGATGTTGGATCAGCTGCAGGCGAAGCCTGGCGGTTATCGCATTCCCGTAACCCTGGGAGATTTTGCCGATGTGCCCGTGGAAGGCGAATATTCTCTGATTTACATTGTGTTCAATACGTTTTTCGCGCTTTTGTCCCAGGAGGAACAGGTCCGCTGCTTCCAGAATGTGGCCAAGCACCTTACTTCCACCGGCCATTTTCTTCTCGAAACCTTCATGCCCGATATGACCCGTTTTCAGCGCGGGCAGAACATCAGCTTGGTGGCCATGGATGACGGATATTTGCGGATCGATGTCGCCAAGCACGATCCGGTCAATCAGATCATTTACAGTCAGCATGTGGCGTGGACTGAGGCGGGTGCAAGGTTTTATCCCGTGCGATTGCGTTATGCATGGCCATCGGAATTGGATCTGATGGCGCGTCTGGCGGGCTTGCAACTGGTTGCCCGATGGGGCGATTGGGACAAAAGTCCTTTTACAGCAACAAGCTCGAAATTGATCTCGGTATATCGTCATGAATCATGACGTTGGTCGCCAGCACATTGATTGGTCGTCGTCGTACGAGTTTCATGAAGCCGGACCAACAGCCGAAGATGTGTATGGGAAAGGCTCCTATGCCTTGTTTTTCAATATACAGGCACCATTGACGATCGTGGCGGGGCGATTGGGACGGGTAACAGTGCCCGAAGGATGGACCATCTACGTCGGTTCGGCGTTGGGCCCTGGCGGACTGCAAGCCCGGTTACGGCGGCATCGCGCTCCCACCAAACATCCCCACTGGCATATAGATGCCCTGAGCTGCCAGCAAAGCCCCGCCTTTTGGCTCTATCTGCCGGATGGAACGCGGCGTGAGTGTGATTGGGCGCAGGCGTTGGCGGCGCATCCGCTGGCGGAGATTCCCGCGAAGGGGTTTGGCAGCAGTGATTGCACCCGTGGTTGTCCTGCTCACCTCATTGCTTTTCCCCGAGCGGTTCCCCTGACGACATTGGTGCAACTAATCGAAGCAACAGAGGGTGCGCCATAGTTATCGTTGTCCGCAGTCTAAAAGCGAACGCCCAGGGCGCGTAATGCGCGTTCGGTTTGCAGGGCGTTTTCATAGCGGATGGCGTGCATGCCCACTGCCTTAGCGGCTTCTGTATTCCGTTCCTTGTCATCGATGAGCACGCAGGCTTCTGGCGGGAGGTGCAAACGCTCGGCTGTGATCAGGAATGCTTCAGGTTCGGGCTTACGATACCCCTCCAGTGCACTGATGATGATCGCATCGAATAGGCCAGCAAAGCGTCGCTCTCTAACAATGTCCTTGGCCAACAGTTTCGTG
>WFTO01000265.1 GCA_015485435.1 Anaerolineae bacterium
GGTTTTACAGATGGGACGATTATCAGCGTGTGTTTTTGCTCGCTTTCGGAAAGGCGGCCACGCCCATGGCCCAGGCCGTGGCTCACGGCCTGGGCCCCCGCCTCGAGCAAGGTCTCGTGATCACCAAATACGGTCACGGCCCCTCCGACCCCACAACATTGGAGCATATTGAGATCATCGAGGCGGGGCATCCGATTCCGGATGCCATGGGCGTGGCCGCCGCACAGCGCGCTGCGAACATGCTTCGGGCGCTCACAGCACAAGACCTCTTAATCACCTTGATCTCAGGCGGCGGCTCGGCCCTACTAACCCTTCCTGCTGCAAACATCTCGTTAAACGATCTACAACAAACCACCGATTTACTCCTTGCCTGTGGGGCCAACATTCATGAAATCAACACCATTCGCAAACACCTATCCCAAGTCAAAGGTGGACAACTTGCTCGTCTCGCCCATCCAGCCTCCACAATCAGCTTAATCCTTTCAGATGTCATCGGCAACCCTTTAGATGTCATTGCATCAGGGCCTACTGTTCCTGACCCAACCACATGGGAAGATGCCTGGAAAATTGTAAAAAAATACCATCTAACCGACCAACTGCCGGATTCTGTTTCTCAGCACCTTAAAGCAGGACTAGCTGGCCTGCTCCCAGACACCCCAAAACCAGATGACCCCATCTTCGAAAAAGTGCAAACCCATATCGTAGGAGACAATGCCCTGGCTGCAGAAGCAGCCTTACAAACAGCTATCTCGCAAGGGTTTCACGCCATGATCCTTACCACCTTTCTTCAAGGCGAAGCGAAAGAAGTTGCCCAGATGCTTGTTTCACTTGGACGCGAGGTCGTAGCCCACAACCGCCCCTTAGCCCAGCCTGCCTGTCTCATTTTGGGTGGTGAAACCACAGTCACACTTCGAGGCAAAGGCAAAGGAGGTCGAAATCAAGAAATTGCATTGGCCGCCGCCATCCCCTTGGCGCAAATCCCAGAAGGAGACAAACTAGTAATCCTCTCCCTGGCAACCGATGGAACCGACGGCCCCACCGATGCTGCCGGGGGCATCGCTGATGGGACAACGGTTAAGCGAGGCCTAGCATTGGGCTTAGATGCAGAATCGTATCTGGCGAACAATGACAGCTACCATTACTTGCAGGCCATTGGCCACGCCCTTTTTACAGGGCCTACACGCACCAATGTCAATGATTTAATGTTCATTTTCATCTTCGAATAATCGTCACAACCGTGCAAATCTCCACAGAGCCCCATTCATTGACGTTCAGTTATCCACAACCAACCAGAGTTTTCCACAGAAAAAATTAAGTTTTCCACAGTTCGGCGCGCGAAAACTAGGTTTGGCGCAACCTCCAAACCCATACTCTCATTGCAATCCAAACACGCTTATTGTTTGAGACGCACCCGAACGCGCTCCAACTTTTCCCGAAAAACGGGATCGGATTGCAAATTCTGTTCAACTTTGGTGACGCCATGCATGACCGTTGTATGGTCGCGTCCCCCCAAAAATTCACCGATTTGAGGGAAAGAAAGTTGACCGAGATCGCGCATAAGAAACATGGCTACTTGTCGGGGGACGGAAATACGACGCGTGCGTCGAGGGCCAGTGAGTTCACTGACTGTGATATTAAACTCCTTAGCAACCGCTTCAAGAATTGCTTCCGGACTATGATCCACTTGAACCTGATGGGGCTCAAGAATCTTTTGGGCCAGGAATAACGTTATCGGCTGTTGATGCAATTGTGCATATGCAGTGACACGATTCAACGCTCCTTGCAGCTCTCGCACATTGTTGGGAAAGATTTCAGCAATAAAACGAATCACCTCTTCAGGCACAACCACACCTTTTTCATAGGCTTTGGCATGCAAAATAGCGATGCGGTGTTCAAGGTCTGGAGGAGCCAGATCCACCGTCAATCCGCCCCCGAACCTGGACAGCAAGCGATCTTCCAGTTTCGTGAGCAAATGAGGAGGACGATCACTGGCAATGACAACCTGTTTATTGGCAGCGGTTAAACTATTAAATGTGTGAAAAAACTCATTCTGCGTACTTTCCTTGCCTTGCAGAAATTGAATATCATCGATTAGCAAAATGTCAACATTTCGATAGGTCTGCCTGAATGCCACATTTGTATGCGTTCGAATAGATTCAATCATTTCATTGGTGAACGTCTCAGAAGTTACATATCGAACGTTATATCCCTCTTGCGAAGTGGCGTTGCCGATGGCGTGTAATAAATGCGTCTTCCCCAATCCAACCCCGCCATAGATAAACAGGGGATTATAGGCAGCGCCTGGATTCTGGGCAACAGCTTGACAGGCTGCATAAGCAAAACGGTTCCCTTCACCAACGATAAAGTTGTCGAAGGTTCGATCCGCTTGCAGGTTAGCATCCAAGAAAGAAGATGTGTGTTGATAGCGCCCTATGGGAGAGGCGTCTTGAGCTAGACTCAGCAAAGGAGATTCAGGCATGGGGGTTGCAGTAACAGAAACCTTTTCTGGCCGGACAATAAAACTCACATCAACGGTACGCCCACTCAAACGCTCCAGACGCCGTTTTATCATGCTCTTAAGGCGTTGATTTAACCATTCCTGTGCAAAAGAATTTCGGACCGCAATGATATAGTTCCCATCTTCGTAGGCCACAAAGCGAGCATCTTTGAGCCAGTTTTCATAGATAGGCCGCTGTAACGCCAATTCTAATTCTCCGAGTGTGGCTTTCCACACCCATTCAGGATCCATGGGGCGTTCCATAAGGGTTTCTTGTCCTTAATCAAAAATGAATAAAAGAATGAGGAGCGGGGGACAAGATATTAGAAAAAGGACGCGCGTACACACACTGCTTTTCCGTGCGCGTCAAAAGATAATCTCTACGTCAACTTCCGATACACTATGAATTTGGGGGAGTAAAAGCTAACTTTTCGCAGACAACATACCCATAGATAGGGCCTGGGAGGACCGGGGGGAACCAAGCATCGCCAACGCTTGCAATCCTCTAGGCGACAAGAACCAATCCCAGTCTGCTGAAATCAATGCTAACAAAAAGTGGGAACAGACGCAAGCTCCCCCCATGGAATCCGCGCTTTCGGGCCAGGACCTTATCGTCAAGCACAGACAAAAATGCACCAAAACAAGTTGTCTCATGCTACTACAATTAGTATTTGACAATTCAATAGCTACAACATATCACCACAGCAAACCCCAAAATAGCACGCATGGTCGAACACAGGATTTAATAAATTATTTCTTTCAGAAAAACAACCTCCTTCAACCATCAAGAATGCCCTCTTCACCATCCCAAAAATAATCTTCGGCCCAGCATCGTTGGCAATCCAGCCTGAATAATGGCCGATTCCACCGATTCTATATCATATGTTAATCGATACCATGTCCACCTCCTACCTTCCCAATCCAAGATAGCAAACGAAGCCCGAGGGTCATGATCCCTCGGCTGGCCTACACTTCCTGGATTTAGTAACCATTTATCTTGTTCCCCCAAAGCAAGTGCCTCACCAGGCGCCACGGTTGCCAACATAGCTTTTCGTTCCCCTTGAGATTGAAGCAAGCGCCAGGCCAGCGCCAAATGACTATGGCCAATAAGACAGATTGACGAATCAAAGGCGTCATAATTATCGAGCGCGATTTCAGGACGATCCACATACTCCCAAATTGGCGATCGAGGACTGCCATGCGCCAAGGTTATTTCAGACAGATCAATCCGTGGTGACAGAGTAGCCAACCATGTCTTACTGGCTTGACTCAACCGTTGCCTCTGCCACAGAATCGCCTCACTGGCAACAGGATTGAACGCCTCCAGAGGTATTTTACCCACAACAGCCAAGTCATGATTTCCTGCCAAAACAATCGTCGCCTGTTCTCGTAAAATTTCCACACACGCCTCCGGCTCAGGCCCATAGCCCACAACATCGCCCAAACACCACAACGCATCAACAGAATGATTGTCTATGAATTGCAACACACGCTTTAACGCTTCAAGATTGGCATGGACATCCGAGATGACTGCAACGCGCATACAATGGTTCCTCCATACATTGAGCGTCCATATCTTTTTGTGATTCTAAGCGATATAAGAGAAGAGGTCAATACGACAGGATCCTGGGGAAGCATTTCAACATTGGGGCAATGCACCAATCAGCGCATTTTATATTCGTGAACTCGGACTTTCGATGTTTCGCAGACCTTGGCAACCCTTTTTAACGACGCACATCCAAATTGGAACGCTCCACATCCTGGCGAACCAATAAGAGTGCTTGCGCCTGGTGGGTCGAGTTCACCCGAAGCAATGCGACCGTGGCAATCGGTTCATTACATTACCGATCACCACCCCATGCCAATTCTAAAAATGGAGCTAGCATCAGAGTTTCATAAGAAAAGAGACCCTTTTCGTAAGAATCGCTTGACAGAAAAATGCAAACCACCTATATTTAAAGATAAAGATAGCAGTAATCGATAGCTATCATCCATCCAACACTACTCAAAGGAGGCGCTCATGAAACCCAACGAAGCGACGTGGGATCGGATTGTTCGCGTAATTCTAGGACTGATTTTGCTCTATGTAGGCCTGGCTGTGGTTGAACCCAAGTTTGGCGTTTTGAGTATTATAGCCCTGCTAGTAGGGATAATCTTAGTAGTTACAGGGGTCATCGGTTTCTGTCCACTCTACTCGGTGCTTAAGATCAACACGAAGGGATCGTCTTAATTTTCCATCGAAGTATTCTGGAGCGGTGTGGTCATGTGGCCCACCGCTCCCTACGCGTTTTTACTATGGATGCTCCTCGCCCTCCCACGCTCTTATCTCGATTTGGCAGAGAAGGACTTTCTCCACGCAAAGGGTTAGGGCAACATTTCCTCACAGATCCACGATTGCTCGATGCGATTGTTACAGCGGCAGAACTTCCACCGAACGCGGTGGCCATCGAAGTGGGACCTGGACCAGGCACACTGACGGCATCTCTAGCCCCCAGAGTCCAGCGTCTCATCGCCGTTGAATTGGATGAGCAGTTGGCCACATTGCTCGCATCCATATACGAGGCTTGGGAGCACGTGCATATTATCCAGGGAGATGCACTCAAATTACGTCCGCGCGATCTGTTGGCGCAGACAGGAGGCGAAACCCCCTATTTCGTATTAGGCAATATCCCCTATTATATTACCTCCCCCCTGCTGCGGCATTTCTTGGAGGCAGATTTCAGGCCTGAGCGCATGGTGTTTACATTGCAACTGGATGTTGCCCGTCGCATCGTGGCCATGCCGCCGCACATGAACTTACTCGCGATTTCGGTGCAGGTTTACGCCAAGCCCACCATTGTACGTAAATTGCCTCCTGGAGCATTCACACCGCCGCCCAAAGTGCATTCAGCGGTGCTCAGGTTAGACATACGCCCCCAACCCCTTATCCCAGCCCCATTGCGGGATTCCTTCTTTCGCACCGTTCGGGCAGGATTTGCGCAAAAACGAAAAACCTTGCGCAATAGCCTGGCTGCAGGATTGTATCTTTCTCCTACCATGATTGCCGACGCCCTTGCGCGAGCGGGACTTTCGCCAAAACAGCGGCCGCAGGAATTGACGATCGCACAGTGGCTGCAACTGGTCACCATTCTGGAGGGCCTTCAGTAGGAGGGAGATACAGTGACGGCGGCGTTGGCGTGGCAGAGATGACAGGCGTGGGGATCGCAACTCTTTCAATTCGCAATGGGGGAATGTCATTCATGCGCATTCGCCACAAAGCCAGAAACGCAAAAAGAAACAACATGACGAGGACCCATTTGGCCGCGCTCCTCGCCCACGGTTGTCTCCAAACAAGGGTTTTGGTAGGGATGGTAGGGGTGAATGGGCGAATATTGAGCGGTTTTGCCCCCCTGACATGACGAGGAATAGGTCGTCCCCGCTGACGCTGGTAGCGAGTGCAGGTAACGAATGCCTCATTCAGACAAAAGTCGCTCAGTTGAGATTCGGGCAGATGGATTGAAGAGGCCAAACGGCAAACATTGTCGGCAGTTGGGGAGAGTAGAGGATCGAGGGTGTTTCGTCCACGCAGATAGGGACAGACTTGCTCGATGATCGGAGTCTCACGCATAATATCCCCTCCGTTCTGGGGGGAGCATCTCCGCGATGCGTCGCATGATCATCTCGGTATAAGGGTCTAGATCGCGACTTCGGGTCTGCCGAGCCTCGGGGGGAAGACGATAGGGTTTGCCAACATGGAAATGAACGATAGGACGCTGGAATCGCAACCACTGTGAGCGAATGATGTCTTCATGCCCCCACATGGCCACGGGCACAATAAGCGCACCGGTGCGACTGGCCAACCATGCTGCCCCGTCATGCCCCTTTCGCAGGATGCCGTCATGGGAGCGCGTGCCTTCCGGCGCCAAACCAAGCACCCGCCCCTGTTTTAAGACCTCCATTGCAGCCATTAAGGCTTTTCTATCAGGAGCGCCGCGATTGACAAAAATCGCCTGTCCGAAGTGCCTGAACATTCGGTTGACCAGAGGCGCCCGCGCCCATTTTTCGCCAGCAAAGGTCACAGGAGCGACTTTGCTAAATGCGGGGATTAAAAACACATCCAGCCAGTTGACATGGTTGGGCGTAATAATCGCAGGGCCTTTATCTGGCAGATGCTCCAGGCCTTTCACATCGAGCCTGGTTAAACGAAACAGGAGAAATCTTAAGAATCGATGAGCTAAATGCCAGCCTCGTGGGTTTTGGAAGGGCTTATCTGTCTGATTCGTCATTGGGGTTCAGATCACGATGGCCTTCAGCAAGAAGTCGATAATCGGCAATGGGCGTGCGTACTGGAATCAGTTCGGCTGTAAAGTAAGCAGTGTCGCCGGGAAGGATGTCTGAAGGAGTCACGCGTACCCGACGTAGCCCCACGACCTGATTGGAAGCATCCAACAAGGTGACAATGACTGCCACCTGCATGGCAGGAGTCGTTCCAATATTTTTAACCTCGCCAGAAATCGAGGTTACCGATGCTCCTCGCTGTTGCACCAGGACATTTTCAATGGATAGGTCGCGATGAAAGAACTCGGTATGGGCAGGAAGTGCGCTGCGAATAGATAGTTGATATCGGTCAAAATTGGGCGGAGGAGGATAAAAACGGAGGACGAATCCCGCATTTTCTTGGGGCAGCAACAACTCTTGAAGAAGTGACGCTTGCGAACTCGCGATACGCTCACCATGTTCATCCAACAGGTCGATTGCTACGTTGATTCCCTCCAAAGGGGACTCCCCTAGCAGCGTGATTTGGCCAAATGCCCAAAGACCGTCCGCACTACGATGAAAAAGGATCGGGCCGATCTGTATCGACGGAGGGGTTGGCCTGGGAGTGGGCGTGCCCGAGGCCAAACGCGCGCCTGGGTCTGTGGGGATGATGATCTCCTGACCAACCAGCAAACTGCGGGGATCGGTCACCCCATTGGCCTCCTGAATCGATTGAACAGTCACGCCATATCGGCGCGCCAATCCGATCAAGGTGTCGCCCTGTTGGATGATATGAACAATAGGGGTTGGTTCGGGAGTTGGGAAGGCTGTCGGTTCGGGCGTGGCGGGCCTTGGTGAGGGCGGGAAGGTCGGCGTGGAAATTGTTGGAGAGATCTGAACATTCTCTGGAGAAGAGCTGGTGGGCGCGAGGGTGGGAGGTGGCGTAGGCAACGGTTTGGTGAAAACTTGTCCACAACCACTCAAAAGAAACAAAAGGAGCAAAAAGACAGCTTTATTGAACACTGAGCAGAGAAGCCCGGCGACGGCGATGCAGTCGTCGCATCGATCGGTATTCACCTAATTCAAGGGTTAAAACAAGACCGGTTCCTGTCAGAAAAAGTGCGGGCAGAGGTAATAAAGCCCAAGTGCCTGCATGAATAATGTAAGAAACGGTGACAAGAGCATAAGCAAAGGTAAGGATTTCTGGCAGAAAGTCCCGTAACGCCATTTGTTGCGGGACAGCCACTTGCCTGGGGCCACGGCCTTGTTTGGGAGTGCGTTCGAAAACGCCTCCAGAGCTGCGAAGGCCAGCGAATACAGAAAGAGAAATAGAGGGGGAAAGCCCCATAAATAATATCGCCAAAATGGGAAGGACCCAAAGTCTTTTCAATCCCGTCCATCCATCCAGCCACCATTGCGCGATAGCGAACATCAGAAACGGAGCAATGGAGAAGATCATGGAGAATACGCCAATGCTTGGCAGGGGAAGTTGATAATTAGGTAAAAGCGCCAGAGGCAAAGAGAGAAAGAGAAGCGTTACCAAAGGCACATGAAAGCCGTATCCTCCCATGTGGGCAAGAGCGTACAATTTTTTGCTCCAACTTTTGCGGCTGAGCAGCATGGGACGAATCAGTTTGCGTAGGGTTTGAATGGACCCCTTGGCCCATCTGCGCTGCTGACGCTTAAACCCGGTCAAGACAGGAGGAAGCTCTGCAGGGGCTTCAATAGCATTGATATAACTGCCACGCCAGCCTGCCAATTGCGCCCGATAGGCCAGGTCCAAATCTTCGGTGACTGTATCTGCACGCCAACCACCGGCGGCTTCGATGGCCGAACGTCGCCATAGCCCGCCACTGCCATTAAAATTTTGCATGAATCCTGACGCTGAACGGGCCTGTTGCTCAACAACGAAATGCCCATCCAAAGCCAACGCCTGCGCGGCTGTGATCAAATTTTGGGGGCGATTGAGGTGTCCCCATCGAGTTTGCA